>NZ_CAJPHA010000019.1:0-170538 GCF_905339895.1 Burkholderia sp. BCC1988 | reverse complement strand
AGATCAGCTCGCTACCATCAAGCGCCCACACTTATCGGCTGTTAATTTTTAAAGAGCATGTCTGCGAGGACCCGGAGGTTTTCTCAGCAGCGCTGCGTTTTCAGCAGCAGAGAAGTGAGATTATGAACCGTCTTTTTCAGTTCGTCAACAACTTTTTAACTGCTTCGTTGCGACGACTGGGGTTCAACTTCCAGCACCGCCGAGACCGCTACGACCCGCCCGACAGCACCGCTTCCCTTCTTCTCCCGCGCCGCGTTTCCGTTAGCGCGAAAGAGGCGTGATTCTAAGCACCTGCCGGCAATCGCGCAAGGGGTTCGATGGATTTTTCTTTCATCCCCGCCGATTCGGCCTTCCGGCCATGCCGGAGCACGAGACCGCTTATGGCGCAAAGAACGGACTAGAATGTGAGGTTCTTCGCCTCTTTCTATACGTATTTAATATGCGCCAGCGAATCGCCAAACGCCTCCCCCCCGACGCCGACAAACTGGTCGGCCTGTCGCTTGCGCTCTTCGCCTCGGGCAGTCGCATCGAGGATCGCTTCTGGGAAGCGAAGCTCGATGCGCTGCTTGCCAAGATTGTTCGCAACGGCAACCAGACCACGCTCGACGCAGCACTCGACCATCTGCAGCAGAACCACCCCGACGCCTATGGCGCGCTCGCCGACATGGCCGAGACGCATAGCGAATCGATGGTGATCGAACACGACGGCCAGCCGTACGATGCGCTGCTGGTCGCCGTTCCCGTTCTCGCCTGGACGCGCTACATGATTCCGTCGGGCCCGCTGAAAGGCGACGTCGCCGACGCACTGCGCACGCACCTGCAGGCGCACGTGCTCGCCACCGGCACGCTCGTCGGGCTGGCCCCGTTCCTGTACAGCATCGACCAGTTGCCGCGCCACCACGTCGAGACCTATCGGCTCGCCCAGCAGCTCGCGCACGCGGCGCTCGGCCAGCACGCCGCCAAGCTCAGCTTCGGCGACCTGCCCGAAACCTCACCGATCCTGGCCGACCCGCGCTTCCTGCTCGCCGTCGTCGCCGCGCCGGCCGGCGCACCGCTGTTTCGCTGGCAGGAGGAAGAACACGGCAACCGGATCGAACGCGGCCAGTGTCTCGAGCAATGGACTGCCCAGGGCGGCCCGAACCTGTCGGCTGCCCTGCCCGGCTGCGAGTTCGAATGCCTGCTTCCGGACGCGTACTACTCGGCCTGCCGCGACGCGGACGAGCGCATCCGTCCGCACACGGTCCGAACGGCCATCCGTTATCTTTTCGACACACTTGGTGCGGCACCGCAAGAGCTGCGCGCGGTGGTCGCGGGCTTCGGCGAGCGCCGGATCGACGAGTATCGCGTCGGCTTCACGCGACGTGCCAGCAACGACGTGATCTATGGCGTCGTGTGGCCGCTGTACGGTCGCGAGAACGGTGACGTGTCGATCGACAGTGCGACGCTCGAAGGCGAAGCACCGATCGAAGGGCCGCTCGAGGAGATCGTGAGTCTGTTGAAGGAATGCGGTGTAACCGACGTCCGCCGGCACGCAGGCCGCTTCGAGCCCGAGTACTGCGACGACTGCGGCGTGCCGCTCTATGCGGATCCGCTCGGCGAGATCGTCCACGCGGAAATGCCGGAAGACGCATCGCCCGCCCAGCCGCACTTTCACTGATCGTGCACGGCAGGCCCGCTGAGCCTGCCCAATGAAGCCGTTCCCGGTTCCTGCCGGAGCGGCTTTTTTTTCGTCCGCATTTCCCTCACGAGAAATTTCAGACTTTTCCTAATCCTTTCAGCCAAGCAGACATCGTGTAAGGTTTTTGTCATTATCGGAACCACCCCATGCCGACGGCAGCTCAATGACTCACCTTACGGAGGTTGAATATGCGGTTCCTGGTGCTTAACTCAGACGCCGAACGGCGTGACGGACTGAAAGCCCTGCTGCGGCAGATCGACCGTCACGCCCGCATCAACGATGCACCCGATGGTTTCCAGGCGCGCCGGCTGCTGCGTACCCAACGTTTCGACCTCGTTGCCATCGACTGGCTGGACGTCGGGCGGCACAGCGAACTCCAGGCGCTCTGCAGCGCCTGCTCGCCGACGCCCGCCGCGGTGCTGATCGACGAATCCACGCCGGAGGCCATCCAGCGCTTCTACAACTACGGTGTCGCGGGCGTGATCCCGCACTCCACACGGCCGCACCTGATCGTGCGGGCGCTCGAAATGGTTCTGCTGGGCGGCCATTACATCCCGCCGATCGCGCTAAGCCTGCTGCCTTCCGCCGCCGCGGCGCGTCACGATGCCCATTTCCAGACGCTCGCCGGATCGCTGCCGCGCCGCCCGCCAAGCAGCCTCCTGTCGCCTAGACAGGCGCAGATCATGCGCTTCGTCCATATGGGCAGCACCAACAAGATGATCGCCCGCACGCTCGGCATCAGCGAAGGCACCGTGAAGATCCACCTCGCCAGCATCTTCCAGCAGCTGGGCGCGGCAAACCGCGCTGCCGCAGTCGCGATCTACAACGGCTGGCTGTCGCCCCATCTCGAGGTGCTGCTGGCGAACCGCGATCGTGCAAGCAAGCCCGTCATCGGCGAACGCGGCCCGGTCCCCCTGCGCAAGCAACGGAACGACCGTCCATACCCGCTGCCTGCCGCGGACACCAGCACTCGCGACCTGCCGCTCGCGGCCGAACCGCGGGCGCGGTTTCGGCGCGACCGCTGATCGGACAGTCTCGATATTGCGACGGTCGACATGTGCGGATTCCCACCTTTGATGCTCAACGAGTAATATGGACCCATGGGTTTTCTTTTCACACCGCTTCCGCTCTGGGTTGGCATCGGTGGCTGGATCGCCGCCGTGGCGCTGCTCGTGCTCGCGCTCTGGAATCGTCCCTTCGTCCGGCTGCAGGACGCAACGCTCCAGCACGTGTGGCTCGCGCTCGTCACTGCGATCACGGTGCTGTGGGCCTCGAATGCGTGGCTCGAAGATGGCATCGTCATGCACCTGCTCGGCGCGACGCTGCTCGTCACGCTGTTCGACTGGACGCTTGCGCTGATCGCGATGGGTGCCGTCACGGCCGTCGCCGCGATCGTCTTCGATGCGCCGTGGCAAGGCATCGGTCTCACCTATCTGATCTACGGCGCGCTACCGGTCGCCGTGTCCGCGTTGCTGCAACGCGCCGCGATCGCGTGGCTCCCGCACAACCTCGCATCGTTCATCATCGGCCAGGGGTTCCTGTCACCGGCCATCGCGATCGTCTCGGTCGCCGCGGCCGCGGCCGGTGTCCAGCTCGCGCTCGCGGACGGCGTGCCCGTCGTGATTCCCGCCGGCTATCTGCTGAACACCGCGCTGCTCGCGCTCGGCGAAGCGTGGTTCACCGGCATGGCCACCGCGCTCATCGCTGTCTATCGTCCGGCGTGGGTCACGACCTTCGACGTTCGGCGCTATCGCCTCGGCGGCCCGCGCGCCTGAACGCGGCGGCCCCGATGCGAGCGGTGCGCGCGGCGATCCGTTTGCGCAGCGCGGGAGAGTGCAACGCCTACTGCCGCACAACTTTTTTACGCTAAGATTGAACTCCTGATCTTCATCGGGCATCTATACGTGCCCGATGCCTCATTTGCTCCTCACCAATAACCAGATGGACAGCTCACCTGCCTCGCTCCGGATTTTCCGGGCGCTCGGCAAGCTGGCGGCCTGTGTCGCGGGCCTGTCGCTTGCGCTTCCGGCACCGGTATTCGCCGACCTCCTCGACCAGCGCTCCGAACTGATCAACAAATTAGTCAACGAGATGCACGCCGATCCGATCGTCGCCGATTGTGCGGCGCACGGCAGCTTCATCGCCAGCACGTCGTCGGCCTTCGATCGCGTCGACTTCGCGCCGAACGCGTTCGAAAGCGGCAAGGCGACGATCACGCCGTGGAACGATTCGTTCGATCAGGGCAAGCAGCGCGTGAAGGTCGACAACATCGTTACCGTGGATGGCCTCGGCGTCCACAGCGACGGCAGCGACCCGACACCGCTGAAATTCCGCTGCGGCTACGTCGGTCAGCAAATGCTTGCGTTCAGCTGGAACGATCCCGTGCCGCCGCTGAAGCCGCGCGTCGAGCGTCCGTCGTCGTCGACGAAGAAGTTCAACGGCAAGTCACACCGCGGCAAGGTGAAGGCCAAGGCATCCGGCCGCACCGGCAAGAAAGCCGTCGCAACGAAAAAATCCAGCGGCCAGAAGAGTGCCGTGAAGAAGAAAACCGCGAAGAAGTCCTGATACGACGGAGCGGCAACGACAGAAGCCAAAAAGCCGGCACATCATGCGATGCGCCGGCTTTTTTCATATCGACGACGATGCGCTTACGCGAACGTCTCGACGTGCACCAGGATTGCCGCCAGCATCGCAGCGCCAAGCGCCGCGCTCCGCTCGCCATTCCAGCCGACCCGCTCGTCGGGCAGGTTCGCGTTGTCCTTGAACGGCATCTCGAGCGTCAGCGACAGGCAGCCGAACTGATGGCCGATGTACTTCGACGCGAGCTTGAGCGCGTCTTCCTTGTACTTGCTCGCCGCATAGCCGTGCTCGGTCTGGAAATCCGGGCTCGCGACCTTGAACGCCTCGATGAACGCGGTCTGCTCCCTGCCCTGCTGCTCGGTAAAGCTCGGCAGCATCTCCGAACCCGCAACGAACACGTACGGCAGATCTTCGTCGCCGTGAATGTCGAAGAACATGTCGCAGCCGATCGCATGGATCGCATCGCGCACGGCCAGCACTTCGGGGCTGCGCTCGGCATCGGGCTCCATCCACTCGCGATTCAGGTTCGCGCCCGCCGCGTTGGTGCGCAAGTTGCCGTGCACGCTGCCGTCCGGATTCATGTTCGGGACGATGTAGAACGTCGCGCGGTCGTACAGCTTGCGCGCCACCGGATCGCCCGCCCAGTCGCCCCATCCGGCCAGCCGCTTGACGAGCCCTTCGACGAACCACTCGGCCATCGTCTCGCCCGGGTGCTGGCGCGCGATGATCCACACCTTCTTCTTCGGTGCCCCGTCGACTTCCGGCGTACCGAGCGTCAGCAGCGACATCGGACGGCCTTCGACCGTGCGGCCGAGTTCGACGACGCTCGCCTGCGGCAATTGCTGAACCGCGCCGAGGAACGCCGCATGGCGCTCTTCCGAGTACGGCTCGAAATACGCGTAGTAGATGCTGTCGAACTCGGGCGTATGGTCGATGGTCATCGTCTTGCCGTCGAATGTCGTCGGCACGCGGAACCAGTCGACCCGGTCGTAGCTCGCGACTGCACTGTAGTTGCGCCATCCCGACGGATACGCGCATTCGGCTGCATTCTCGAACGACATCACGCACCGCTCGCCGCGCGCGCCCGTCAGGCGAAAGTAGAACCATTGCGCGAATTCCGAGCGGTTGTCGCCACGTATGCGCAGCCGGATCGCGTCCGGGCTGTCGCACGACACGACGTCGACGGCGCCTGCGTCGAAATTGCTGGTGATCGAAAGGGTCATCTGTCTCTCCAATTGCGACCGGAGCGGGCGGTCTGCCACGTGTCCGGCCTCATGCATGCACCGGCCGTCTCGTGAACGGCCGGCTCGGTCACTCGCCGATTCGCCGGCGATATACGTAAGTCGAATCGTTCGACGCAGCGGCATCGAACGCGTAGTCTTCCATCGCGAAATCCTTCAGCGCGGCCGGCTCGGCGATGCGGTTCTCGACGATATAGCGCGCCATCAGGCCACGGGCGCGTTTCGCATGGAAGCTGATGATCTTGTAGCGGCCGCCCTTCCAGTCCTCGAACACCGGCGTGACGATCGGCGCGGCCAGCAGTTTCGGCTTGACCGACTTGAAGTACTCGGTCGACGCGCAGTTGACCAGCACACGTGCCGCGCCGCTGCGCGTCTCGAGCTGCTCGTTCAGTGCCCGCGTGATGCGGTCACCCCAGAACGCATACAGATCCTTGCCGCGCGCGTTCGCGAAACGCGTGCCCATCTCGAGCCGGTACGGCTGCAGCAGGTCGAGCGGGCGCAGCAGCCCGTACAGGCCCGACAGCACGCGCACGTGCTGCTGCGCATAGTCGAGATCGGCGGCCGACAGCGATCTGGCATCGAACCCTTCGTACACGTCGCCGTTGAACGCGAGCACCGCCTGCTTCGCATTGGCCGTCGTGAAGGTCGGCGACCAGTCCGCGTAGCGCTGGAAGTTCAGCCGCGCGAGCGGATCGGAGATGTCCATCAGCGTCGAGATGTCCTGCGGCGACAGCTTGCGCAGGCCGTCGATCAGTTCCGACGCATCGTCGACGAATGCAGGCTTCGTGTAAGACGGGACGTGGGCGGGCGTATCGTAGTCGAGGGATTTGGCTGGGGAGAGAACGATTATCATAGAGGCTCGCTGGCACGCCGTGCCTTGCGGTCAGACGAAAACCACCGATTGTAACGAATGACCCGCTCCCTCGCCCCGCATGCCGCACATCGCGTCGTGCTCGACTCGAACGTCTGGATCGACATACTCGTATTCGACGACCCCGCCACCCGCCCGATCCGGGCTGCGCTCGAACGCGGCACGCTGGCCGCCGTGATCGACGGCCGCTGCCTGAACGAACTCGAGCTCGTGCTCGACTATCCGCAGTTCCAGGCGCGCGCGATCGACAAGGCCGAAGCGCTCGCGACCGTCGCCCGCCTGACGCGCCTCGTCGAGCCGCCGCCCGTCGACGCCGACGCGCCGCCGCTGCCGAAGTGCAAGGACCGCGACGATCAGAAGTTTCTCGAGCTCGCGCGCGCCGCGCAGGCCGACTGGCTCGTGTCGAAGGACCGTGCGCTGCTCAAGCTCGCGAAGCGCACCGCACGCGACTTCGGCTTCCGGATCGCGCAGCCCGCGCCATTTACCGAAGCCTGCGCGCTCGATGCCGCGTCGGCCACCCCCACCACGCCGGCCTGACGAGCCCGGCGCCACCCGCTTGCGACCGTATCGATGAACGCTCCTACCGACATGCCTACGACTCCCGTTTTCCCCTCGCGCCTGCCGAACGTCGGCACGACGATCTTCACGGTGATGAGCGCGCTCGCCGCCGAGAAAGGCGCCGTGAACCTCGGCCAGGGCTTCCCGGATTTCGACTGCGACCCGCGCATCGTCGACGCGGTCGCGGCCGCGATGCGCAACGGTCACAACCAGTATCCGCCGATGGCCGGCGTCGCGCCGTTGCGCGATGCGATCGCCGACAAGATCGCGCAGGTCTACGGCCGGCGCTACGATCCGGCCACCGAGATCACGGTCACGGCCGGCGCGACGCAGGCCCTGCTGACGGCGATCCTGTGCGCGGTGCATCCCGGCGACGAAGTGATCGTCGTCGAACCGACCTACGACAGCTATCTGCCTTCGATCGAACTGGCCGGCGGCAAACCCGTGTTCGTCACGCTGGAAGCGCCCGACTATGCGATCCCGTTCGATCGCCTGGCCGCCGCGATCACGCCGAAGACGCGGATGATCATGATCAACACGCCGCACAACCCGACCGGCACCGTGTGGCGCGAGGCCGACATGCGCAGGCTCGAGGAGATCGTGCGCGGCACCAACGTGCTGATCCTGTCGGACGAAGTGTACGAACACATGGTCTACGACGGCGCGCGGCACGAGAGCGTCGCACGCTACCCGGACCTGGCCGCGCGCAGCTTCATCGTGTCGAGCTTCGGGAAGACCTACCACGTGACGGGCTGGAAGGTCGGCTACGTCGCGGCGCCTGCCGCGCTGACCGCGGAGTTCCGCAAGGTCCATCAGTTCAACGTGTTCACGGTGAACACGCCGATGCAGATCGGGCTCGCCGACTACCTGCGCGATCCGGCGCCGTACCTGACGCTGGCCGGCTTCTACCAGAACAAGCGCGACTTCTTCCGCGCCGGCCTCGAGCGCACGCGCTTCAAACTGCTGCCGTGCACCGGCACGTACTTCCAGTGCGTCGACTATTCGGCGATCAGCGATCTGCCCGAAGCGGAATTCTCGAAGTGGCTCACATCGGAAATCGGCGTGGCGGCGATTCCGGTGTCGGCGTTCTACCACGAGCCGCACGAGTCGGGCGTCGTGCGCTTCTGCTTTGCGAAGCAGGAAGGCACGCTCGCATCCGCACTCGAACGGCTCGCGCGCCTGTAAGACTTGCCTCGGCGACCGGGCGCGGCATGACACCGCGCCCGCACCGCGCTTACGAACGCGCGGCGCTCGCCGCCTCGACGTAGGCCTTGCGATCGGCCGCCACGCGCTGCGCGGCCGGCCGCTCGCCGACCAGCTTCACGTGCGCCTTCCAGTCGATGCCGGCGTCGAGCAGGAAATCGCGGCCGAAGACGGCCTTCGTCGCCATCCCGATCACCGGCAGATGGATCGCTGCGGCAATGTCCGCAAGACTGAACGTGTCACCGAGCACGTACGGCGAGAACTGCGTCATCCGCTTGAACGCATCGATCGCGCGCGGCAGGCGCTTCTCGACGTGCGCCTTCATCCCGTCGCTGACCTTGCCGCCGAAAAACGCTTCCGTATAGACCTCGCGCGCGGTCCATTCGAGATACAGCTCGAGCGTCTCGACGAGTTCGCGCACCTTCGCGGCCGCGAACGGCCCGGCCGGGAAAATGGCCTTGTCGGGATAACGCGCCGCCAAATACTCGATGATCACCTGCGACTCGAACAGCGCGCCCTCTTCCGTCTTCAGGAACGGAATCTTGCCGAGCGGCGAATCGGCAAGCAGTGCCGGATCGTTGATCGGCAGACCGCATGCCGATTCCTCGAACGGGATGCCATGCTCGAGCAGGACGAACTTCACCTTGTTGTAATAGTTGGACAACGGAATACCGCACAGCTGTAGCATCGGAGTCTCCTTCGTTGCTGAGGCGCGGCCGCAGTGATGCCGGCCGCATCGGGATGCGTCGCGCTGAAAAGCACGTTCGTGCTAGTCTAAAGCAGTTTCGCGTCCGTCAAGACAACGATACATCCGCTGCGGCATCACCCTCACGGGTAGGCGCGCAAGCCCGCGCAACATGCGACGCCGCAACCCCGCCATTCGATGGAGACACACTCGCATGAGTGCTGAACTGCTGGCCTCGCGTCCGCCCGAAAGCGAATCGACGCTCGTCCTCACGCTGTCCAATCCCGGCGCGCGCAACGCGCTGCATCCCGACATGTATGCGGCCGGCGTCGAAGCGCTCGCCACCGCCGAGCGCGATCCCGCGATTCGCGCGGTCGTGCTCACGGGGGCCGATCGTTTCTTTTGCGCGGGCGGCAACCTGAACCGGCTGCTCGACAACCGCTCGAAGGATCCGTCCTACCAGGCCGACAGCATCGATCAGCTCGGCGCGTGGATCACGGCGCTGCGCGCAACGACGAAGCCCGTGATCGCGGCCGTCGAAGGCGCCGCGGCCGGCGCGGGCTTCTCGCTCGCACTCGCGTGCGACCTGATCGTTGCCGCGCACGATGCGAAGTTCGTGATGTCGTACGCACGCGTCGGCCTCACGCCCGACGGCGGCGGCTCGTGGTTCCTCGCACGTGCGCTGCCGCGTGCGCTCGCCGCCGAAATCCTGTTCGAGGGCAAGCCTGTCGCGGCCGAACGCCTGCATGCGCTCGGCGTAGTCAACCGGCTCGCCGCGCCCGGTGCCGCGCTGTCCGACGCGCTCGCGTGGGCCGACTCGCTTGCCGGCATCTCGCCGAACGCGCTGACACGCATCAAGTCATTGCTCGACGATGCGACCGCGCAGCCGCTCGATGCGCACCTCGGCACCGAGCGCGATCACTTCGTCGCGTCACTGCATCACGCGGACGCGTTCGAAGGCATTACCGCATTTCTCGAGAAACGCCAGCCGCGCTACAAGCGCTGATCCGGCGCGCGGCCACCGCTCGAACGCCGGTTCCGCCGCCTCGGCGACACGCGCGCGCAGGCGCATGGCCGCACGTTGCCGTCGCCTGCAGCCCGCATCGATCCATGCTCTAATGACCGCCTGTCGCGGCGCCCTGTCGGCGCCGCTTTCGCGCATGCAATAAAGGAGTTGACGATGATCGACGTCTACAGCTGGGCGACCCCGAACGGCCACAAGGTACACATCATGCTCGAGGAAACAGGCCTCGCGTATCGTGCGCATCCGGTCGATATCGGTGCAGGCGACCAGTTCGAGCCCGAATTCCTGAAGATCAGCCCGAACAACAAGATCCCCGCGATCGTCGACGCGGACGGCCCTGGCGGCAAGCCGATCTCGCTGTTCGAATCGGGCGCGATCCTCGTTTACCTGGCGGAAAAGACCGGCAAGTTCCTGCCGACCGAGCCGGCCGCGCGCTACGCGACGCTCGAATGGCTGATGTTCCAGATGGGCGGCGTCGGCCCGATGCTCGGCCAGGCGCATCACTTCCGGCTGTATGCGCCGGAGAAGATCGAGTACGCGGTCAATCGCTACACGAACGAAGCGAAGCGCCTGTACAACGTGATGGAAAAGCGCCTCGGCGAATCCGCCTATCTCGCGGGCGACACGTACACGATCGCGGACATTGCGACGTTCCCGTGGACGCGTTCGTGGCAAAACCAGGGCATCGTGCTCGACGAACTGCCGAACGTGAAGCGCTGGCATGAAGCCATTGCCGCGCGTGCCGCCGTGCAGCGCGGCGTCGAAGTACTCGCGTCGCTGCGCAAGCCGCTGCAGGACGACAAGGCACGCGAGATGCTGTTCGGCGCGACGCAATACGCGAAGCACTGAAGCGCCGCGCGCCCTGTGACGCAGCGGCATCCGTCGCTGCCGCCGCGCGCATCAGAAGTAGTGCAGCGTAATGAATTCCGCCGAACAAACGAGCAACGGCGCATCCGGACGCTCGACCTGCATCGACACCGACCACGTCACCTGCACGCCGCCCCGCGCGGCCTGCGCGGCTTCCTTCACCGCGAACAGCGCGCGCACGCGTGCGCCGACCGGCACCGGCTTCAGGAACCGCACGCGGTTCAGTCCGTAGTTCACGCCCATCTTCTGCTCGAAGCGCATCGCATCGGTCATCAGCGCGGGAATCAGCGACAGCGTCAGGAAGCCGTGCGCGATCGGGCCGCCGAACGGCGACTCGCGCCGCGCACGCTCGGGATCGACGTGAATCCACTGGTGATCGCCGGTCGCGTCGGCGAACCCGTCGACCCGGCGCTGGTCGATCTCGACCCAGCCGCTCGCGAGCGGTTCCGCGCCGACTCGCTCGAGCAACGCTTGCGTCGACGCGATCAGCGGCAATGTCACGTCCGTCATGCACCCGCTCCTTGCGGATGGCGCAGCCCGAAGATCACCTTGGTATGCACGGTGATCACCGTGTCGCCGGCACCGTTGAGGCCGATCCACTCCGTCGACACGATGCCGCGATCGGGCTTGCTCGCCGACACGCGCTTGTCGTGGACCTTCTGGTACATCGTGATCGTGTCGCCGGCACGCACGGGCTTGAGCCAGCGGATCGAATCGATGCCGGGCGAGCCCATGCTGGTCGAATCCGGCCCGAGCTTCTTGATGAGCAGGCTCATGAACACCGAACACGTATGCCAGCCGCTCGCGACCAGCCCACCGAACGGCGAGGCCTTGCCGGCTTCCTCGTCGAGGTGGAACGGCTGCGGATCGTAGCGTTGCGCGAACGCCTTGATGTCGTCCGGTTCGAACGTATAGCGGCCGATTTCGGTCGTACTGCCGACTTCCAGATCTTCGTAACTGATACCCACTGTCTATCTCCTGTAGCGCGCTCGCGCGTCGCCGTCATGCCGCGTCGGTCTGCGCGAAATCCGGCAGGGCCGCGATGCGCGCAAGGTGATGATCGGTGTCGCCGAGGGTCGTCTCGATGATCGACAGCCGCTTGAACAGGTGTGCGGCGGCGACCTCGTTGGTCACACCCATGCCGCCGTGCAGTTGCACGGCCTGCTGGCCGACGAAGCGCGCGGCCGCGCCGACCCGCGCCTTCGCGGCCGACACCGCCTTGCGCCGCGCGTCGGCGTCGCCGCCCGCGTAACGCACGGCGGCCAGGTAAGTCAGCGAGCGCGCCTGCTCCGCGTGAATCAGCATGTCGACCATCCGGTGCTGCAGCGCCTGGAAGCGCGCGATCGGCACGCCGAACTGTTCGCGCGTCTTCGTGTATTCGACCGTCGCGCGGTTCAGTTCGTCGAGTGCGCCGACCGCTTCCGCGCAGAGCAGGAAGGTCGCGTAATCGGCAATCTGCTCGAGTGCGGCCGCATCGCGTGCGCCGCCCGTCAACTGCCGCGCGGGCGTTTCCTTGAACTCGATCGTCGCGGCGCGCTGGCCGTCGATCGTCCGGTAGTCGACGAGCTTCACGCCCGCGGCATCGCGATCGACGACGAACAGGCCGATGCCGCCGCCGTCGACGCGCGCGGGCACGATCCACACATGGGCCTGTGCGCCGTGCTGAACGATCGACTTGATGCCGGTCAGCCGGTACGTGCCGCCCTGCTCGCGCGCATGCGTTTCGAGTTCGTACAGGTCGTAGCGCGCCCGCGGTTCGTGGAATGCAACGGCAACGCGCTTCTGCCCTTGTGCGACCGCTTCCAGCAGCGCGGCATCGTCGCCCGTGCCGGACCCGGCGATGCGCAGCGCCTCGATACCGACCGCGGTCGCCCAGTACGGCTCGACCACGAGTGCGCGGCCGAGCTCCTGCATCGCGACCAGCATGTCGACCGGGCCGCCGCCGAATCCGCCCTGTGCGTCCGGCACGGGCAGCGCGGTCAGGCCCAGCTCCGCGAATGCGCTCCATTGTGCATCCGACACACCCGCCTCGCTGCGCACGATGGCCTGGCGCGCGTCGAAACCGTATTGCTCGCCGAGATAACGGCGCAGCGCGTCGGCGAACTGTTGCTGCTCATCGGTAAAGCTGAAATCCATGGTTGTCTCCGTTCCCTGATCACAGCCCCAGGATCATCTGCGCGATGATGTTCTTCTGAATCTCGTTCGAACCACCGTAGATCGACGTCTTCCGGTAATTGAAGTAGTACGCGGCGAGCGGCGCCGCATCGTCGTCGCCCGCGCTGCTGTGTTCGCGCTCGCCCTCGAGGAACGGGACATCGAACGGCGCGGCGAGCGGCCCGATCGCCTCGAACATCAGCTCGGTGAGCGCCTGCTGCACCTCGGTGCCCTTGATCTTCAGCATCGATGCCTCGGGGCCCGGCCCCTTGCCGCTCGTCTCGCGGCTCACGACGCGCAGCACCGTCACCTCGAGCGCCATCAGCTCGACCTCGAGCGCCGCGACCTTCGCGGCAAACACGGGATCGGCGAGCAACGGCTTGCCGTTCTTGCGCTGGTTCGACGCCACGCGCTTCAGGAATGCGAGCTCGCGCTTCGACGCGCCGACGCGTGCAATGCCGGTGCGCTCGTGGCCCAACAGGTATTTCGCGTAGGTCCAGCCGCGGTTTTCATCGCCGACGAGATTCTCGACGGGCACCTTCACGTCCTCGAAGAACACCTCGTTGACTTCGTGATCCTCGTCGAGCGTGATGATCGGACGCACGGTGATGCCGGGCGTCTTCATGTCGATCAGCAGAAACGAGATGCCCTCCTGCTTCTTCGCCGCCGGATCGGTGCGCACGAGACAGAACATCATGTCCGCATACTGGCCGAGTGTCGTCCAGGTCTTCTGGCCGTTGACGACGTAGTGATCGCCGTGGCGTTCGGCGCGCGTGCGCAGCGATGCGAGATCCGACCCGGAGCCCGGCTCCGAATAGCCCTGGCACCACCAGTCGGTGCCGTCGAGAATGCGCGGCAGATAATGGCGCTTCTGCGCTTCGCTGCCGTATTTCATCAGCACGGGCGCGACCATCGACACGCCGAACGGCAGCACGGTCGGCGCGCCGATGCGTGCGCACTCCTCATCCCAGATGTGCCGCTGCGTCGCGTTCCAGTCCGGGCCGCCGTATTCGGCCGGCCACGCGGGCGCAGACCAGCCGCGCTGGCCGAGAATCCGGTGCCAGCTCGCGAAATCCTCGCGGTCGAGTCGTTTGTGATCGAGTACCTTGGCGCGCAGTGCGTGAGGCAGATTGGCCTCGAGCCAGGCGCGGACGTCGACGCGGAACGCGTCGTCGGCGGGGGAATAATCCAGATCCATGCGCAGTGTCTCCTGGCCGCGGCCGTCCGGGCCGCCAAGGACACACTGCATACGTCATTGCAGCGGTTCTTTCAGCGCGGCAGGAATCGGCAGCGGCATCACGTCGATGCCTTCTTCGGCCAAGGATTGCGCATCCTCCGGCGTCGTGACGCCACGAATGCTGCGTGCCGGCGCCTCGTTGTAATGGATGCGCCGCGCTTCCTCGGCGAAGCGCTCGCCCACGTTCTCGGTCTTCTCCAGCACCTCGCGCAGCGCGCGCATCACCTGCGCCTGCAGCGCACGCGGATCGGCCGGCTGGGCCTGCGTCGCGCCCGACAGGTTCAGGCGAGGCGCCGACGGCATCCGGTTGATCTCGGTCGTCCCGCACACCGGACATTCGACCAGCTTGCGGGACAACTGCGCTTCGAACTCATCGGCGGAAGCGAACCAACCTTCGAACCGATGGCCGTGCGGGCACTGTAAATCGAGGACCTTCATGCTGAATCAGGGCGTGTGACGAGTGTAGCGCAAAACGCGCTTTTGTGAACGATCGTGCTAAACCAGGATCGCGCGGCCGGCCAGCAACCGCGTCACCCGATTGTAACGCGGCGCCCCACCCGCCGCTGACGCGTCGTCAGGGCTGCTCGACCGGACCCAGCGGCCAGGCGCCGGACAGCACCTTGTCGAGCCACATCGTGCCGATGATCGTCTTCACGTCGGTGATCTGGCCCGTGCGCACCCACTCCTGCAGGTCGGGCAGCGTCGCCGTGAAGGTTTCGAGGAATTCGCCTTCGTCGAGCTTGCGCTCGCCGGCCGTCAGGCCGCGCGCGAGATACAGGTCGATGAATTCGGTCGAATAGGAAATGATCGGGTGAATCCGGGCCAGGAACACGTATTCGCGTGCCGTGTAGCCGGTTTCCTCGCGCAGTTCGCGCACCGCGCAGGCGAGCGCGCCTTCGTTCGGATCCAGCTTGCCGGCCGGGAATTCGGCCATGACCTTGCCGATCGGATAGCGGTACTGGCTTTCCATCAGCACGCGGCCGTCGTCGAACAGCGGGATCACCATCACCGCGCCCGGGTGCTGGACGTATTCGCGCGTGGCCTGCTTGCCGTCCGGCAGACGGACGGTATCGCGCTTCAGCTTGAGGAACGAGCCTTCGAAAATCGCCTCGCTCTCGAGGCAGGTTTCGGTCAGTGCGGCGTCGTGATTGGGTAGTTCGGCCATCGGCGGCTCCAAGAATGAGCGCGACGGCCGAAGCCGTCAGCGTCGTTTGACGAGATACTGGAACGTGAAGCCGGGGAACGCGAACACGACAAAGAGACTGAACGTGATCGCGTAAAACTGCCAGCCCTGTTCGAAGCGGTTGCCGGCGCGCGACTCGAGCCAGAAGCCGAGCGCGCCGACGACGAAATACAGCACGATCAGCTCGCCGATCCGAACCCACGCGTTCTTCTTCGTCGCACCGATCGGCACGACGGCGAAGAGGCGTTGGTTCAGGAACGGCAGGTTGGCGCAGACGAGCGCCAACAGCACGATGAACCAGCCGGCTGCCGACATTACAGCGGCAGCGTGTGACGAATCGCCTGCAGGCAGGCCGTCAGCAGCGGACTCGGGATCAGGCCGAGCACGACGACTGCGAGGCCGTTCAGCACGAGGATCGTGCGCTTGCAGAAATCGCCGGTGACCGGAGCCGTATCCTGCGGTGCATCGAAGTACATCAGCTTGACGATGCGCAGGTAGTAGAACGCGCCGAACAGCGACGTGATCACGGCCAGCACGGCCAGCCACGTGAGACCCGCATTGACGGTCGCCTCGAGCACCGCGAGCTTCGCGTAGAAGCCGACGGTCGGCGGGATACCTGCCAGCGAGAACATCATGACCATCATCACGAACGCGAACACCGGGCTGCGCTTGTTGAGGCCCTTGAAGTCGTCGATCGTTTCCGCTTCGAAATCGCGGCGTGCGAGCAGCATCACCACGCCGAACGAGCCGAGCGTCGTGATCAGGTAGACGATCGCGTAGAACATCGCCGAGCTGTACGCGTTCGCCGGTGCGGCCGCGTCGCCCTTCACGATGCCGGCGAGCAGGCCGAGCAGCACGAAGCCCATGTTCGAGATCGCCGAATACGCGAGCATCCGCTTGATGTTGCGCTGGACGATACCGGTGATGTTACCGACGATCAGCGACAGCGCGGCGAGGATCACGAGCGCGGTCTGCCAGTTCTGTGCGAGCGGCAGCAGGCCCATCACCAGGAAACGCAGGCCCCACGCGAACGCGGCAACCTTCGGGCCGCCGCCGACGAACAGCGTCATCGCGGTCGGTGCGCCCTGGTAGACGTCCGGCACCCACATGTGGAACGGCACGGCGCCGAGCTTGAACGCGATACCGGCGACGATGAAGATCACGCCGAACATCAGCACGGCTGCGTCGGTGTTGCCGCCGACCGCCTTGTACACCTCGCCCAGCTCGAGCGAGCCGGTCGCGCCGTAGAGCATCGAGATGCCGTACAGCACGAAGCCCGACGCGAGCGCGCCCAGCACGTAGTACTTCATCGCGGCTTCGCTCGACTGCGCGGCATCGCGGCGCAGCGCGATGACGGCGTACAGCGACAGCGACATCAGTTCGAGGCCGAGGTACAGCGTCAGGAAGTTGTTGCCCGACACCATCACCAGCTGACCGAGCAGCGAGAACATGCCCAGCAGGAACACGTCGCCGCGGAACATGTCGCGGTCTTCGAGGTACTTGCGCGAATAGACGAGCGAGACCGCGAAGCCGATCGACACGACGGCCTTCATCATGCTCGCGAACGAGTCGACGACGACCATCCGCGAGAAGAAGTAGTACGGCTGCGGGTCGAGCGCCTGCACCGCGAACCACACGCCGGCGACGACCGACGAAACCACCGCGATCAGATAGGTCAGGCGGCGGCCAGCGGCACCGGTAAAGGTGTCGTTCAGCCATGCGACGACGATGGCGACCATCACCAGCGCGTCAGGCAACAGGACATTCATAGGAGCGTTCATGATCTTGAGTTCCTCCGCTCGCGATTACTGGGCCAGCGGCAGCTTCGACTGCGCGACTTGGGAGAGGAGGTTTTCCACGGAAACGTGCATCACGTCGGTGAAAGGCTTCGGATACAGGCCCATCAGCATCGTGAACGCGGCGAGCACTGCCAGCATCACGAATTCGCGACGGCCGATGTCCTTCAGCTTGGCAACGTGATCGTTCGCGACCGCGCCGAAGTACACGCGCTTGTACATCCACAGCGTGTAGGCCGCGCCGAGGATCAGCGTGAATGCCGCGCCGAATGCGATCCAGAAGTTGTACTGGACGGCTGCGAGAATCACCATGAACTCGCCGACGAAACCCGAGGTGCCCGGCAGGCCGCAGTTGGCCATCGAGAACAGCATCGCGAATGCCGCGAACTTCGGCATCACGTTCACGACGCCGCCGTAATCGGCGATCTGGCGCGAGTGCACGCGGTCGTACAGCACGCCGATGCACAGGAACATCGCGCCCGACACGAAGCCGTGCGAGATCATCTGGACGATCGCGCCTTCGACGCCGAGCTGGTTGAAGATGAAGAAGCCGAGCGTGACGAAGCCCATGTGCGCGATCGACGAATACGCGACCAGCTTCTTCATGTCGGCCTGCACCATCGCGACGAGACCGATGTAGATCACCGCGATCAGCGAGAGCGTGATCACGACCGGTGCCAGGAAGTGGCTTGCGTCAGGCGTGATCGGCAGCGAGAAGCGCAGGAAACCGTATGCGCCGAGCTTCAGCATGATCGCCGCCAGCACGACCGAACCGCCCGTCGGCGCTTCCACGTGCGCGTCCGGCAGCCAGGTGTGCACCGGCCACATCGGCACCTTCACCGCGAACGCGAGGAAGAAGGCGATGAACAGCAGGATCTGCGGCGTCATCGCGATCTTGGCGCCCTGCCACGTCGCGAGGTCGAACGAATGCGTCTGCGTGTACAGGTAGATCAGCGCGACCAGCATCAGCAGCGAGCCGGCCAGCGTGTACAGGAAGAACTTGAACGCCGCATACACGCGGTTCGGGCCGCCCCACACGCCGATGATGATGTACATCGGGATCAGGGTCGCCTCGAAGAACACGTAGAACAGCAGGCCGTCAGCGGCCGAGAACACGCCGATCATGATCCCGGACAGGATCAGGAAGGCCGCGAGGTACTGCGCGACGTTCTCGGTGATCACTTCCCACGCGGCGATCACGACGATCACCGTGATCAGCGCGGTCAGCACGACGAACCACATCGAGATGCCGTCGACGCCGAGGTGGTACGAGATCTTGAAGCGTTCGATCCAGGTCGACTGCTCGACGAACTGCAGCGCAGCCGTGCTCGAGTCGAAGCCCGTGATCAGCGGGACCGTGACCGCGAGACCGAGCAGCGAGCCGATCAGCGCGACCCAGCGGGCCGTCCCCGGATTTTTGTCGTTACCTACCGCGAGTACCAGGAGGCCGAAAACGATCGGCAACCAGATCGCGGTACTGAGAATCGGAAAAGCGTGCATTGTTCTTGTCCCCTCGCCTTATTTGCCGCCGAGCGTTACAAACAGGGTCAGGAGCCCCAGCATGCCGATGATCATGGCGAACGCGTAGTGATAGATGTAACCGGATTGGAGGAAGCGGATCACGCCGGCGAACCAGCCGATGAACTTGGCGCTGCCGTTGACGAGGCCGTCGATCACGACGACGTCGCCTTCCTTCCACAGGCCGCGGCCGATCGCCACCGAACCACGGGCGAACACCACTTCGTTGATCTTGTCCATGTAGTACTTGTTGTCGAGCAGCGTGTAGATCGGGCCGAACGCGCGGCGGATCACGGCAGGCAGCTCAGGACGCTTCAGGTACAGGAACCACGCGACCACGACGCCGGCAATCGCGAGCCACAACGGCAGCGTCGTCAGCGAGTGCAGGCCCATCGCGGCCCAGCCGTGGAATTCCTTGCCCAGCTCTTCGAGGCCCGGGTGGTTTTCGCCGATGAAGATCACCTTGTCGAAGGCCACGCCATGTTCGAAGAAGCTGCCGTACAGCATCGGGCCGATCGCGATCGCACCGATGATGACCGACGGAATCGCGAGCAGCACGAGCGGCAGCCACACGACCCACGGGGTCTCGTGCGGTTCGTGCGCGTGGTCGTCGTGACCATGGCCGTGGCCGTGATCGTCGTGGCCGTGCGCGGCCGCCATGCCCATCGGCGATTCAGGATGCTTCGGGTTGCGGAAGCGCTCTTCGCCGTGGAACACGAGGAAGTACATGCGGAACGAGTACAGCGCCGTCACGAACACGCTTGCGACCACGGCGAAGTACGCGAAGCCCGAACCCGCGAGATGCGATTCCTTCACGGCCTCGATGATCGAATCCTTCGAGTAGAAGCCCGAGAAGAACGGCGTGCCGATCAGTGCGAGCGAGCCGATCAGCGACGTGATCCACGTGATCGGCATGTACTTGCGCAGGCCGCCCATGTTGCGGATGTCCTGGTCGTGGTGCATGCCGATGATCACCGAGCCCGCGCCGAGGAACAGCAGCGCCTTGAAGAACGCGTGCGTCATCAGGTGGAACAGCGCGACCGGGTACGCGGACACGCCGAGCGCGACCGTCATGTAGCCGAGCTGCGACAGCGTCGAATAGGCGACCACCCGCTTGATGTCGTTCTGGATGATGCCGAGGAAGCCCATGAACAGCGCCGTGATCGCGCCGATCACCGTGATGAACGACAGCGCGGTATCCGACAGTTCGAACAGCGGCGACATGCGCGACACCATGAAGATGCCGGCGGTCACCATCGTCGCCGCGTGAATCAGCGCGGAGATCGGGGTCGGGCCTTCCATCGAGTCGGGCAGCCACACGTGCAGCGGGAACTGTGCCGATTTACCCATCGCGCCGATGAACAGGCAGATACAGGCGACGGTCAGCAGGCCCCAGTCGGTGCCCGGGAAATGCAGGCTGGCGAGCTCGGCACGCTTCGCGAACACTTCGCCGTAGTTCATCGAACCCGCGAACGCGAGCAGCAGGCCAATGCCGAGCAGGAAGCCGAAGTCGCCCACGCGGTTCACGAGGAACGCCTTCATGTTCGCGTAGATCGCGCTCTCACGCGTGAAGTAGAAGCCGATCAGCAGGTACGACACCAGACCCACCGCTTCCCAGCCGAAGAACAGCTGCAGGAAGTTGTTGCTCATCACGAGCATCAGCATCGAGAACGTGAACAGCGAGATGTACGAGAAGAAGCGCTGGTAGCCGTCCTCTTCCTGCATGTAGCCGATCGTGTAGACGTGCACCATCAGCGACACGAAGGTCACGACGACCATCATCATCGCCGTCATCGAATCGACGAGGAAGCCGACTTCGAGCTTCAGCGAGCCGACCCGCATCCATTCGTAGACGGTCGCGTTGAAGCTCGCGCCGCCCATCACGACGTCGGCGAAGACTTTCGCCGACAGGAGGAACGCGATCATTACGCCGAGGATCGTGATCCGGTGTGCGCCCTTGCGCCCGACTGCGTTCCCGAACAGCCCCGCAATCAGCGAGCCGGCCAGCGGAGCGAGCGGAATCGCCAGCAGCAGGTTTTCATTGAGTGTCGTTGACATAACAGCGTTGCCTGAAATTAACCTTTGAGCTGATCGAGATCCTCGACATTGATCGTGTCGAGCTTACGGAACAGGGTCACCAGAATCGCGAGACCGATCGCGGCTTCCGCTGCGGCGACGGTCAGCACGAAGAACACGAAGATCTGGCCGTGCACGTCGCCAAGGTAGTGCGAGAACGCGACGAAGTTGGTGTTCACCGCCAGCAGCATCAGTTCGATCGCCATCAGGATGATGATGATGTTGCGGCGGTTCAGGAAGATCCCGACGATCGCGATCGCAAAGAGGATCGCGCCGAGCACGAGGTAATGAGCAAGAGTCAGCATGGTTTTCCTTTCCTCCGCTTAGCCGTTGGTGCTCGTACCGGCTTCGCTCTGCGCCGTTTCCGGCTGCGGCTTGTCCGCTTCCATCTTCACGAGGCGCACGCGGTCGTCGCGGCGCACCTTGACCTGATCCGACACGCGCTGGCGCTTGCTGTCCTTGCCCTTGCGCTCGGTCAGCCCGATCGCGGCGATGATCGCGACCAGCAGCACCAGGCCGGCGATTTCAAACGCGAAGATGTAGTCGGTGTAGATCACCTTGCCGATCAGACGCGTGTTCGACCAGTCGGCCATCGCGCCCGTCGCCATCGCGTGCACGGTGTGCGTGTCGCCGTAGCCGCGCCACAGGATCAGCGCGGTCTCGACCACGATGATCGCGCCGACGACGGTCGCCATCGGCACGAAGCGCTTGAAGTCGCGGCGCAGGTAATCGATGTTGATGTCCAGCATCATCACGACGAACAGGAACAGCACCATCACGGCGCCCACGTACACCAGCACCAGCAGGATCGCGAGGAACTCCGCTTCCAGCAGCATCCAGATCGCGGCGGCGTTGAAGAACGCCAGCACAAGGAAAAGCGCAGACGCCACCGGGTTGCGCGAAGTGATCACCTTCAGCCCTGATACCACCAGGAGCAGCGCGAAGATGTAGAACAGTACGGTCGTGAATTCCATGATTACCGGTTCATCGTTAGGCCATAGTCAGGCGCGGCTTGCGGGACGCTCTCGCGTGCCGCACCCGTCGCGGCGGCTCGGCCCGTTCATGCCGGGCCGGCACTGCAAACACAATCAACGATACGGCGCGTCGGCAGCCTTCGCCGCAGCGATGTCCTTCTCGTAGCGATCGCCCACCGCGAGCAGCATTTCCTTCGTGAAATACAGGTCGCCGCGCTTTTCGCCGTGATATTCGAGAATCTGCGTCTCGACGATCGAATCGACCGGGCAGCTTTCTTCGCAGAAACCGCAGAAGATGCACTTCGTCAGGTCGATGTCGTAGCGCGTCGTGCGGCGCGTGTTGTCCGCGCGCGTTTCCGATTCGATCGTGATCGCCATCGCGGGGCACACGGCCTCGCAGAGCTTGCACGCGATGCAGCGCTCTTCGCCGTTTTCGTAGCGGCGCAGCGCATGCAGCCCGCGGAAACGCGGCGAAATCGGGGTCTTCTCTTCCGGGAACTGCACGGTGAACTTGCGCCGGAACGTGTAACGACCGGTCAGCGCGAGCCCCTTCAGCAGCTCCGTCAGGAAGAAGGTCTTAAAGAAGTGTTGGATTGCCGTCATGATTTCGTCCGATCTTTACTTCACCCAGATGTTGAGCGGCGACATCATCCAGAAGCCGACCACGACCACCCAGATCACCGTGACGGGCAGGAACACCTTCCAGCCCAGACGCATGATCTGGTCGTAACGGTAGCGCGGGAACGTCGCGCGCACCCAGATGAACACCGACAGCAGCGCGAATACCTTCAGCACCAGCCAGAAGATGCCCGGAATGAACGACAGGAATTCGAACGGTGCGTCCCAGCCGCCGAGGAACAGCGTCGAGGCCAGCGCCGAGATCACGATCATGTTGATGTACTCGGCGAGGAAGAACAGCGCGAACGCCATGCCCGAGTAATCGATCATGTGACCCGCGACGATCTCCGACTCCCCTTCCACCACGTCGAACGGGTGACGGTTCGTTTCGGCGATGCCGGACACGAAGTAGACGACGAACGCCGGCAGCAGCGGCAGCCAGTTCCACGACAGGAAGTTCACGCCGTGGCCGGCGAAGAAGCCGTGCTGCTGCGAGCCGACGATTTCCGACAGGTTCAGGCTGCCGGCCGTCATCAGCACGAGCACCAGCGCGAAGCCCATCGAGATTTCGTACGAGACCATCTGCGCCGCGGCGCGCATCGCGCCGAGGAACGCGTACTTCGAGTTCGATGCCCAGCCGGCGAGAATCACCGCGTACACGCCGATCGACGAGATCGCCATCGCGTACAGCAGGCCCGCGTTCACGTTCGCGAGCACGGCTTCGGCCTGGAACGGGATCACCGCCCACACGGCGAACGCCGGCACGACGGTCATGACCGGTGCGATCAGGTACAGCCAGCGGCTGGCGGCGCTCGGCTGAATCACTTCCTTCAGCAGCAGCTTCAACACGTCGGCGATCGGCTGCAACAGGCCGGCGGGGCCGACGCGGTTCGGGCCGAGACGCACGTGCATCCAGCCGATCAGCTTGCGTTCCCACAGAATCAGGTACGCGACGCACAGCAGGATGACGACGGAGACGACGAGGATGCGCACGATTGCCCACACCGTCGGCCACGCGACGCCGAGAACCTGGGCGCCGCCCGCGTTGATCGTATCGAACAAGCTCATTTACGCCTTCTCCACCACCAGTTCACCGGACAGGCTGCCGAGCGCTGCGCCGGCAGGCGTTGCCGCCGACACGCGAACGACCGTCTCCGCAAGATTCGCGTCGCGCACGGCCGGCAACTGCACCGCACGCTCGCCCTGGCGCACGCGCACCGCGTCGCCTTCCTTCAAGCCCAGCTTGTCGAACAGCGCGGCCGGCAGGGCCGCGGCGTTCGCTACCTTCGCGGCGGCCGTCAGGTGCAGCGCACCTGCACGGCGCACGAGTGCGTCGGCATGATAGATCGGCACGTCGGCGAGGCGCTCGAAGCCGCCGTTCGCGGCAGTTGCCGCGACGCGGGCCGGTGCGGCCGACGCCTGGTTCGACAGACGGTTCGCGACGCCTGCGTCGCCGAGCGCCGCGAGACGCACTTCTTCCGCCGTTTCGTATTCGAAGTTCGGCAGGCCGAGCAGGCTGCCGAGCACGCGCAGCACCTTCCACGCCGGACGCGTGTCGCCGAGCGGGCGCACGACGCCGTTGAAGCTCTGCACCGAGCCTTCCGCGTTCACGTACGTACCGGCCGTTTCCGTGAACGGCGCGATCGGCAGCAGCACGTCGGCGTAATCCAGGCCGTGCTTGAACGGCGACATCACGACGACCATCTCGGCCTGGTTCAGCGCGGCAAGCGCCTGCGCCGGATCGGCCGTGTCGAATTCCGGTTCGACGTTCAGCAGCACGTAACCCTTGCGCGGCTGCGCGAACGCTTCGCGTGCGTTCAGGCCGCCTTCGCCCGGCAGTGCGCCGACGACGTGCGCGCCGACCGTGTTCGCCGCTTCCGTCAGGAAACCGAACGTGGCGCCGGTGTTGTCGGCGATCCACTGTGCGACGGCGTGCAGCTTCGCGAATTGCGGATGACGGACGGCTGCGTTGCCGAGCAGCACCGCGCGGCGCTCGCCGTTCGCGAGCGACTGGGCGACCGCTTGCGCAGCCGGCGATGCGGCGACGCCCGCGAGCGCGTCCGGCAGCGCGACGCCGCGCAGTTGCGCGACGGCTGCGGCCACGCCGGCCAGTTCGTCGAGCCATGCCGACGGCGCGGCGACGATGCGCTTCGCGGTCGGGATCAGCGAGTCGTCGGCGGTCGCGTGCAGGAAGTGCAGCTTCGCGCCGTTCTTCGCGGCCTGGCGCAGGCGTGCGGCGAACAGCGGGTGGTCACGGCGCAGGAACGAACCGACGACGAACGCGGCATCCACGTTCGACAGGTCGGCGATCGGCATGCCGAGCCACGGTGCGCCGTGGACCGGCGCCGAGAAATCCTGCTGACGCAGACGGAAGTCGACGTTCGGCGTCTTCAGTTCGTTAGCGAGCTGCTTCACGAGGAACAGCTCTTCAGCGGTGCTGTGCGCGCTCGCGAGCATCGCCAGCGCATTCGCGCCGTGATCCGCGGCGATGCCCTTCAGGCCCTTCGCGACGTATTCGAGCGCGGTCTGCCAGTCGGTTTCGATCCACTGGCCGCCCTGCTTCAGCATCGGCTTCGTCAGGCGCTCTTCGCTGTTCAGGCCTTCGTACGAGAAACGATCCTTGTCCGAGATCCAGCATTCGTTGATCGCTTCGTTCTCGAACGGCAGCACGCGCATCACGCGGTTGTTCTTCACCTGCACGACGAGGTTCGCGCCGACGGAATCGTGCGGGCTCACCGACTTGCGGCGCGACAGTTCCCACGTACGGGCGCTGTAGCGGAACGGCTTGCTGGTCAGCGCGCCGACCGGGCACAGGTCGATCATGTTGCCCGACAGTTCGGAGTCGACCGTCTTGCCGACGAACGTCGTGATTTCCGAGTGCTCGCCGCGGCCCAGCATGCCGAGCTCCATCACGCCGGCGATTTCCTGGCCGAAGCGGACGCAGCGCGTGCAGTGGATGCAGCGCGACATTTCTTCCATCGAGATCAGCGGGCCCACGTTCTTGTGGAACACCACGCGCTTCTCTTCCGAGTAGCGCGACGACGACTTGCCGTAGCCGACCGCCAGATCCTGCAGCTGGCATTCGCCGCCCTGATCGCAGATCGGGCAATCGAGCGGATGGTTGATGAGGAGGAATTCCATCACCGACTGCTGCGCCTTCACGGCCTTGTCGGACTGCGTGTGCACGATCATGCCGGCCGACACGGGCGTCGCGCAGGCAGGCACGGCCTTCGGCATCTTCTCGACTTCGACGAGACACATCCGGCAGTTGGCCGCGACCGACAGTTTCTTGTGATAGCAGAAGTGAGGAATGTACGTATCCGCCTTGTGCGCAGCCTGGATCACCATGCTGCCTTCGGGCACCTCGACCTTCTTGCCGTCTATTTCAAGTTCAACCATGATGGTGAATGGTCCTTAACCTATTTCCGCCCGTTCGCGCCTTCGCCCGACCGTGCGCTCAAATTCCGCAACCGGTGCTTCGCTTCAGGCTGCCGCCGCGTGCGCGTGGCCGCCGACCATGCAGTGCTTGTGCTCGACGTGGTACGCGAATTCGTCCCAGTAATGCTTGAGCATCCCGCGAACCGGCATCGCCGCCGCATCGCCGAGCGCGCAGATCGTGCGGCCCATGATGTTCTCGGCAACCGAGTTCAGCAGGTCCAGATCTTCCTGGCGGCCTTCGCCGTGCTCGATACGATTCACGACGCGATACAGCCAGCCGGTGCCTTCACGGCACGGCGTGCACTGGCCGCACGATTCCTCGTAGTAGAAGTACGACAGGCGCAGCAGCGAACGCACCATGCAGCGCGTCTCGTCCATCACGATCACCGCGCCGGAGCCGAGCATCGAGCCCGCCTTCGCGATCGAGTCGTAATCGAGATCGGTCTGCATCATGATGTCGCCCGGGATCACCGGCGCCGACGAGCCGCCCGGAATCACGGCCTTGATCTTGCGGCCGCCGCGCATCCCGCCGGCGAGCTCCATCAGCGTCGCGAACGGCGTGCCGAGCGGCACTTCATAGTTGCCCGGACGCTCGACGTCGCCCGACACCGAGAAAATCTTCGTGCCGCCGTTGTTCGGCTTGCCGATCTCGAGGTAATTCTGCGGCCCGATGGACAGCAGGAACGGCACCGCGGCGAACGTCTCGGTGTTGTTGATCGTGGTCGGCTTGCCGTACACGCCGAAGCTCGCCGGGAACGGCGGCTTGAAGCGCGGCTGGCCCTTCTTGCCTTCGAGCGACTCGAGCAGCGCCGTTTCCTCGCCGCAGATGTACGCGCCGTAACCGTGGTGCGCGTGCAGCTGGAACGAGAATTCCGAGCCCATGATGTTGTCGCCGAGGAAACCCGCGGCGCGCGCCTCATCGAGCGCGGCCTCGAAGCGTCGATACACTTCGAAGATTTCGCCGTGAATGTAGTTGTAGCCGACGGTGATGCCCATCGCGTACGCGCCGATGGCCATGCCTTCGATCAGCGCATGCGGGTTCCAGCGCAGGATGTCGCGATCCTTGAACGTGCCCGGCTCGCCTTCGTCCGAGTTGCAGACGAGGTACTTCTGTCCCGGGAACTGGCGCGGCATGAAGCTCCACTTCAGGCCGGTCGGGAAGCCCGCACCGCCACGGCCACGCAGGCCCGACGCCTTCACGTCGGCAATCACCTGCTCCGGGGGAATCTTTTCTTCGAGAATGCGGCGCAGCTGCTTGTAGCCGCCGCGC
Organism: Burkholderia sp. BCC1988; assembly: GCF_905339895.1. Lineage (NCBI taxonomy): Bacteria > Pseudomonadati > Pseudomonadota > Betaproteobacteria > Burkholderiales > Burkholderiaceae > Burkholderia > Burkholderia sp. BCC1988. The sequence continues at coordinate 143,567 of NZ_CAJPHA010000019.1, read as the reverse complement.
GCAACGTAGTCTTCGAGATGCCAGTTCTCGCCGTTCAGACCAGCGAGGATCAGCGGTTTGATGTGACGGTCGTGGAGGGACGTCATTTCGAGAGCTCCTCAAGCAGCTGGTCGATCTTCTCGCGGCTCATGAAGCTGCACATTCTGTGATTGTTCACCAGCAGCACCGGCGCATCGCCGCACGAGCCCATGCATTCGCCTTCCTTCAGCGTGAACTTGCCGTCGGGCGTGGTTTCGCCGAAGCCGATGCCCAGCTTCTGTTTCAGGTAGTCGGCAGTCGCTTCCGCGCCGCCGTGCGGGCCAAGCTGGCACGGCAGGTTCGTGCAGAGCGTGATCTTGTGCTTGCCGACCGGTTTGAGCTCGTACATCGTGTAGAACGTCGCGACTTCCTGCACGGCGACGGCCGGCATGCCGAGATAGTCCGCGACGAACTGCATCAGTTCGGGCGACAGCCAGCCGTGCTCTTCCTGAGCGACGGCCAACGCCGACATCACGGCGGACTGTTTCTGATCGGCGGGATACTTCGTCAACGCTCGATCGATTTCCTTCAGGCCTTCAGCTGAGATCATTTTCAGACACGACTCTTTCAATTCCTACCGAACGAACAACCTGCCGCACTGCTGTGCATGGACGGCAGACCTGGCGCTCACTGTTGACAGCTTGCGAAGCCGCGCCGGCTCGGCGCATACCGCATGTGACTTCGCGTGTGACTGACTGCTCGCCGCCCGCTCGCGCAGGCGGCGCAACCATTAGCGATCGATTTCGCCGAACACGATGTCCTGCGTACCGATGATCGTGACGGCGTCGGCAATCATGTGACCGCGCGCCATTTCGTCGAGCGACGCGAGGTGCGCGAAACCCGGTGCGCGGATCTTGAGGCGATACGGCTTGTTGGCACCGTCCGACACGAGGTAGATGCCGAATTCACCCTTCGGATGCTCGACTGCCGCGTACGCTTCGCCTTCCGGCACGTGAAAACCTTCGGTGAAGAGCTTGAAGTGGTGAATCAAGTCTTCCATGTTGGTCTTCATGCCGACGCGCGACGGCGGCGCAACCTTGTGATTGTCGGTCATCACCGGGCCCGGATTCTTGCGGAGCCACTCAATACACTGTTTCGCGATACGGACCGACTGGCGCATTTCTTCCACGCGCACCAGATAGCGGTCGTAGCAATCGCCGTTCACGCCGACCGGCACGTCGAAATCCATGCGGTCGTACACTTCGTACGGCTGCTTCTTGCGCAGGTCCCAGGCGATGCCCGAGCCGCGCAGCATCGGGCCCGTCAGGCCCATCTGCAGCGCACGCTCCGGGCTGACGACGCCGATCCCGACCAGACGCTGTTTCCAGATCCGGTTGTCGGTCAGCAGCGTTTCGTATTCGTCGACGCACTTCGGGAAGCGCGTGAAGAAGTCGTCGATGAAGTCGAGCACCGAGCCGCTGCGCGCTTCGTTCATCTTCGCGAGCGCCTTCTCGTTGCGAATCTTCGACGCCTTGTATTGCGGCATTGCGTCAGGCAGGTCGCGATAGACGCCGCCCGGACGGTAGTACGCCGCGTGCATCCGGGCACCGGACACCGCTTCGTACACGTCCATCAGGTCTTCGCGCTCGCGGAATGCGTACAGGAACACGGCCATCGCGCCGACGTCGAGTGCGTGCGCGCCGATCCACATCAGGTGGTTCAGCACGCGGGTGATCTCGTCGAACAGCACGCGGATGTACTGCGCGCGCTCCGGCACGTCGATGCCGAGCAGGCGCTCGATCGCGAGCACGTAGCCGTGCTCGTTGACCATCATCGACACGTAGTCGAGACGATCCATGTACGGCACGGACTGGATGAAGGTCTTGCTTTCCGCGAGCTTTTCGGTCGCGCGGTGCAGCAGGCCGATGTGCGGATCGGCACGCTGGATGACTTCGCCGTCGAGCTCGAGCACCAGGCGCAGCACGCCGTGCGCTGCCGGGTGCTGCGGGCCGAAGTTGAGGGTGTAGTTCTTGATTTCTGCCATGACGCCCCCTTAATGTTTCAGACCGCCATAGCGATCCTCGCGGATCACGCGCGGCGTGATTTCGCGCGGCTCGATCGTCACCGGCTGGTAGACGACCCGCTTCTCTTCCGGGTCGTAACGCATTTCGACATAGCCCGACACCGGGAAGTCCTTGCGGAACGGATGGCCGATGAAGCCGTAGTCGGTGAGGATGCGGCGCAGGTCGGGGTGACCCTCGAACACGAGGCCGTACAGGTCGAACGCTTCGCGCTCGTACCAGTTTGCGGAGGTCCAGATGTCGACGAGCGACGCCACGATCGGCAGATCGTCGTCCGGCGCGAACACGCGCAGGCGCAGGCGCCAGTTGTTCGTGACCGACAGCAGCTGCGACACGGCCGCGAAACGCGGGCCGTCGTAGGCGCCGTCGCCGTACGTTTGATAGTCGATGCCGCACAGGTCGATCAGCTGCTCGAAACGGAGCTTCGGATCGTCGCGCAGCGTCTTTGCGACTTCGAGGTAATCGCTCGCCTTCACGACGAGCGTCAGTTCACCGATCGCTTCGGTGAGGCTCACCACGCGCGCGCCGAGCGCGGCTTCGAGGTTGGCCTTGAGGGTCTCGATTTTGCTTGCCATATTGAGGGGACGCTCGGGGCTTTATTGACGGGCGATGGTGTTGGTGCGGCGGATCTTCGCCTGAAGCTGGATCACGCCGTAGACCAGCGCCTCGGCCGTGGGCGGACAGCCCGGTACGTAGACGTCGACCGGCACGATCCGGTCGCAACCGCGGACCACCGAGTACGAGTAGTGGTAGTAGCCACCACCGTTCGCGCACGACCCCATCGAGATCACCCAGCGCGGCTCGGCCATCTGGTCGTACACGCGGCGCAGTGCGGGCGCCATCTTGTTGCACAGCGTGCCGGCGACGATCATCACGTCCGACTGACGCGGGCTCGGACGGAACACGACCCCGAACCGGTCCAGGTCGTAACGGGCCGCGCCCGCATGCATCATCTCGACGGCGCAACACGCGAGCCCGAACGTCATCGGCCACAGCGAGCCGGTACGCGTCCAGTTGATCAGCTTGTCAGCCGTCGTGGTGACAAACCCTTCCTTCAAGACCCCTTCGATACTCATTTGCTTTCCACTCCAGACGAGCGGCCCAGCGCGGCCGCCCATGCAAACCGGCGATTAACCCATCACTCCCAGTCGAGGCCGCCTTTCTTCCAGATATAGGCAAAGCCCAGCAGGAATTCGAGCAGAAAAATCATCATTGCGATGAAACCCGGCCAGCCGATGTCCCGGAGCGCGACGCCCCACGGAAACAGGAATGCGGTTTCGAGATCGAAGATGATGAACAGGATGGCGACGAGGTAGTACCGGACGTCGAATTTCATCCGGGCGTCTTCAAAGGCTTCGAAGCCGCACTCGTACGGTGCGTTCTTCTCGACGTCCGGCTTGTTGGGACCAAGGAGCTTGCCGATGCTGACCAGCGCTATACCTAAACCAGTGCCCACGAGGAGGAACAACAAGACGGGGTAATAGGCTGCGAGGTTCAAGGCAATCCTCTATCGGTTGGTTCTGAGCGTCCGGAGAATACCACTTCCGGCGGAAGGAATCATTTCGGAGTGCGTGCAATCACAAGACAATCGCAAGGCACACCCCACAAATGAAAAATGCCAGCCACTAGAAGCGGCTGGCATTGAGTAACTTTGGTGCCGACGGCGAGACTCGAACTCGCACAGCTTTCGCCACTACCCCCTCAAGATAGCGTGTCTACCAATTTCACCACGTCGGCACTGCATGCAACTCGGGTTGTACTGCTCGTTTCCCGCGAATCGCTTCAAGAATTAAATTCTAACCCGAGTTCCAGATTTGTTCAACGCACAACCGCAAAAAATTTAACTTTTTATTTCGGGACGTCCTGGCCCGGCGCGCTTGCGGCCGACCCCGCAACCGCGGCGGACGCCGCGACTGCCGGTGCCGATGCTGCAGGTGCCGATGCCGGCGCGGTCGCTGCCGTGCCGAGCACGCCGGCCGACGGCGTCGACTTGTACGAACCGAGATACGTCAGTGCGAGCGTCGCGACGAAAAAGATCGTCGCGAGAATGCCCGTCGTGCGCGACAGAAAGTTCGCGGAGCCGGTCGCACCGAACAGGCTGCCCGACGCGCCGCTGCCGAATGCAGCACCCATGTCGGCACCCTTGCCGTGCTGGAGCAGCACCAGCCCGATCACACCCAGTGCAGACAGTACCTGCACGACAATAATCAGCGTCTTGAATAACAGCATCACACCCACCCGATTGGATCAGGCGACCGGACCGACCGGCCGCCATCATGGTTCAATTCGACCCCGGACCGCTCAACGCGCGGCCCGGCAGATCGCCAGGAAATCTTCCGCCTTCAGCGACGCGCCGCCGATCAGGCCGCCGTCGATGTCCGGCTGCGCGAACAGCTCTTCCGCGTTGTCCGGCTTCACGCTGCCGCCGTACAGCACCGATACGTCCGCCGCCCCCTTCGCCGCGAGACGCGCACGCAGGAATGCGTGTACGTCCTGCGCCTGCGCCGACGTCGCGCTCTTGCCCGTGCCGATCGCCCAGACCGGCTCGTACGCGACGACGATGCGCGCCGCTTCGTCGGCCGTCAGCACGGCCAGCACGGCGTCGAGCTGCGCACCGACCACCCGCTCGGTCGCACCCGCTTCACGCTCGTCGAGCGTTTCACCGACGCACACGACGGGCGTGAGGCCTGCCGCGAGCGCACGCTGCGTCTTCGCAGCGACGGTTTCGCTGCGCTCGCCGTGATACGCGCGGCGCTCCGAGTGACCGACGATCGCATACTGCGCGCCGAACTCCGCCACCATCGCGGCCGCCACTTCACCGGTGAACGCGCCCTGCTCGTGCGCGGACACGTCCTGCGCGCCGAACGCGACACGGCCGCCGGCGAGCTGCGCCTGAACCTGCGCGAGATACGGGAACGGCACGCACACGCCGATCGACGTCTCGGCCGCCACCGCGCCTGCGCCCTGCACCACTTCGTTCAGCAATGCCTGGTTGCCGGCCAGCCGGCCGTGCATCTTCCAGTTGCCGATCACTCGCTTCGTTCGTTGTTTCGACATCGTGTCTGTCTCGTCACTATCTTGTCATTAACGCACCGGAAACCGGCCGTCAGGTTGGATCTGGCGAAGCAAACCCGCGATTTTACTGCGCGCGGCTTGAACCGGTCAAACCGCACATGTCAAGTCCGGCCGCACGGCCGTCAGGTGGTCGTACCCCAATCGAGCACGATCTTGCCGATGTGCTCGCCGCTTTCCATCAGCGCATGCGCCTGCGCGGCCTCGCCGGCCGGCAGCACGCGGTAGATCACGGGCTTGATGCGGCCGTCCGCGAGCAGCGGCCAGACGCGCGCCTTCAGCTGTGCGGCGATGCGCGCCTTGAATTCGACCGGACGCGGACGCAGTGTCGAGCCCGTCACCGTCAGTCGGCGGCGCAGGATCTCGTTCAGGTTGACCTCGGCCTTCGCCCCGCCGAGCAGCGCGATCAGCACGAGGCGGCCGCCATCCGCGAGCGCGGACAGTTCGCGCGGCACGTACGAGCCCGCGACCATGTCGAGGATCACGTCGACGCCACGATCGTGCGTCAGCGACTTGACGACCTCGACGAAGTCCTCGGTCTTGTAGTTGATCGCGCGCTCGGCGCCGAGCGCCTCGCATGCCCGGCATTTGTCGGCATTCCCGGCCGTCGCGAACACGCGATAGCCGAGCGCGTGCGCGATCTGGATCGCCGTCACGCCGATCCCGCTCGAGCCGCCCTGCACGAGCAGCGTTTCCTGCTCGCCGCCCTCGCCCGCGCCGAGCAGCGCGCGGTCGAACACGTTGCTCCACACCGTGAAGAACGTTTCGGGCAGCGATGCGGCTTCGATGTCGGTCAGCCCGTCGGGAACCGGCAGGCATTGCGGTAGCGGCGCGACCGCGTACTCGGCGTAGCCGCCGCCCGCGAGCAGCGCGCAGACGCGATCGCCCAGCTTCAGGCCGAACGGGTTCAGCGCCGCATCCGACAGGTCGCCGCCGACGATCTCGCCCGCGACCTCGAGGCCCGGCAGATCCGATGCCCCCGGCGGCGGCGCATAGGCGCCCTTGCGCTGGAATACGTCGGGCCGGTTCACGCCGGAAGCCGCCACCTTGATCAGCACTTCGCCGCGCTTCGGTTCGGGGCGCGGACGCTCCGCGAGCTTCAGCACGTCGGGGGCGCCGAATTCGGTGATTTCGATGGCTTGCATGGTGGTCGCTCCAGGATCGGAATCGGGTGGCGCACCCGTGCGCGGCACGGGCGCCTCGCCGGCGCTGCTGCGCCGCACAACGATGCTACAGAAAAAACGGCCGGCACGCTTTCGCACTGCCGGCCGTTCTCACGCCTGTCCGCTTACTGCTGCGGCGGCGTATCCGAATGCGACGCCGCCGCTGCTTCGTTCAGCAGCGCCTTCGCCGACAGACGCACGCGACCCTTCTCGTCCGTCTGGATCACCTTGACCTTCACCTGCTGGCCTTCCTTCAGGTAGTCGTTGATGTCCTTCACGCGCTCGTTGACGATTTCCGAGATGTGCAGCAGGCCGTCCTTGCCCGGCAGCAGGTTCACGATCGCGCCGAAATCGAGCAGCTTGAGCACCGTGCCTTCGTACACCTGGCCGACTTCGATTTCAGCCGTGATTTGCTCGATGCGCTTCTTCGCTTCGGCCATGCCTTCGCTGTTCGTGCTCGCGATCGTCACGACGCCGTCATCGGAGATGTCGATGGTCGTGCCGGTTTCTTCGGTCAGCGCGCGGATCACCGAACCGCCCTTGCCGATCACGTCGCGGATCTTTTCCGGGTTGATCTTGATCGTGATCATGCGCGGCGCGAATTCCGACAGTTGCGTGTTCGCACCCGAGACCGCCGAGGTCATCTTGCCGAGGATGTGCATGCGGCCTTCCTTCGCCTGCGCGAGCGCGACCTGCATGATTTCCTTCGTGATGCCCTGGATCTTGATGTCCATCTGCAGCGCCGTCACGCCTTGCTCCGTGCCGGCCACCTTGAAGTCCATGTCGCCGAGGTGATCTTCGTCGCCGAGGATGTCGGTCAGCACCGCGAACTTGTTGCCTTCGAGGATCAGGCCCATCGCGATGCCCGCGACGTGCGCCTTCATCGGCACGCCGGCGTCCATCAGCGCGAGGCAGCCGCCGCACACCGATGCCATCGACGACGAACCGTTCGATTCGGTGATTTCCGACACGACGCGGATCGAATAGCCGAATTCGTCGGCGCTCGGCAGGCACTTGACCAGCGCGCGCTTCGCGAGACGGCCGTGGCCGATTTCACGACGCTTCGGCGAGCCGACGCGGCCCGTTTCGCCGGTCGCGAACGGGGGCATGTTGTAGTGGAGCATGAAGCGCTCGCGGTATTCGCCTTCGAGCGCGTCGATGATCTGCTCGTCACCCTTCGTGCCGAGCGTCGCGACGACGAGCGCCTGCGTTTCGCCACGCGTGAACAGCGCCGAACCGTGGGTGCGCGGCAGCACGCCGGTGCGGATCTCGATCGGACGCACGGTGCGCGTGTCGCGACCGTCGATGCGCGGCTCGCCGTTCAGGATCTGCGAACGGACGATCTTCGCTTCGATGTCGAACAGGATGTTGCCGACGGTCGCCTTGTCGGCCGCGACCGTGCCGGCCGCCAGCGCGTCTTCCTCGAGCTTCGCCGAGGTTGCCGCGTAGACTTCCTTCAGCTTCGTCGAACGCGCTTGCTTGTCGCGCAGCTGGTAAGCGGCGAGCAGGTCGCCGTGCGCCAGTTCCGTCACGCGCGCGATCAGCGCTTCGTTCTTCGGTGCCGGCTGCCAGTCCCACTCGGGCTTGCCGCCTTCGCGCACGAGTTCGTGGATCGCGTCGATCGCCGTCTGCATCTGCTCGTGGCCGAACACGACCGCGCCCAGCATCACGTCTTCCGGCAGCTGGTCGGCTTCCGATTCGACCATCAGCACCGCGCGCTCCGTACCGGCGACGACGAGGTCGAGGCTCGATGCCTTGATCTGGTCACGCGTCGGGTTCAGCACGTAGGCGTTGTCGATGTACGCGACGCGCGCGGCACCGACCGGACCGTTGAACGGCAGGCCCGACACGGCGAGCGCGGCCGATGCGCCGATCAGCGCGGGGATGTCCGCCGGGATTTCCGGGTTCACGGAAAGCACGTGGATCACGACCTGGACTTCGTTGTAGAAGCCTTCCGGGAACAGCGGGCGCAGCGGACGGTCGATCAGGCGCGACGTCAGCGTCTCGTGTTCCGACGGACGGCCTTCGCGACGGAAGAAGCCGCCCGGGATCTTGCCGGCCGAGTAGGTCTTCTCGAGGTAGTCGACGGTCAGCGGGAAGAAGTCCTGACCCGGCTTCGCCGACTTCGCGCCGACGACGGTGGCCAGCACGACGGTGTCTTCCACGTCGACGATCACGGCACCGCTCGCCTGGCGGGCGACTTCACCGGTTTCGAGGCGCACCTTGTGCTGGCCCCACTGGAATTCCTTCACGACCTTGTTGAACATGGACATGGTTGCTCCTTTGAATTCATTCATTTCATTCGCCGTGCGGGCCATCCCGCGCGGCGGCGTCCCGACCGAATCACCCGGAGCAAGGTGTGTTTTTTATGCCATTCCAGCACGCCGCTCGACGAGCGGCGCGCTGGAATGACACAAATCCCGACCCCGGTATCAGCCGTTCCGGCAGCCCGGCACCCACGTGCCGGACGACCTGCGGTGCGCGTGACGCTACGCACCGCGCAAAAACAAAATGCCTGCATCAGCGGACTGACACAGGCATCTTGCTGGCGGCAATCGCCTCGATTACTTACGCAGACCCAGCTTCTCGATCAGCGCGCGGTAACGGTCGGCATCCTTGCCCTTGAGGTAGTCGAGCAGCTTGCGGCGGCGGCTCACCATGCGCAGCAGGCCGCGGCGGCTGTGGTGATCCTTCGCGTGGGTCTTGAAGTGACCCGTCAGTTCGACGATACGTGCGGTCAGCAGTGCGACCTGGACTTCGGGCGAACCCGTGTCGTTGGTACCGCGGGCGAACTGAGCAACGACTTCCGACTTCTTGATATCTGCAACAGACATAAGATTTCCTTTGTTTCCTACTGGCTAACTAACAGGCGGACACGGAAGAATGGCCGTGCCGTGACTTACAACCGGCGGGCATTGTAGCACAACTGCACGCCGTTCCATCGCCTCCTGTCACGGGCGCGTCATCGAGCAGGTCGACGGCATCTGCGTGCGCTGCGCGGGCACCGCGAGGACGGTCCGGAAACCGTATCCCGAGCCCTCGTTGTCGAAGCGCACGCCCGGCGTGCCGGCCTTGTCCATTTCCATCACGTAAAGGGGCTGGATCAACTGGTGATCCTGCGCCCGCATCGACGACGCGTGGAAGCCGTCGTCGAGCGACAGCCCTTCGAGCGCGCGCGCCACTGCGATGGGGTCGGACGAGCCGGCGCGATTCATCGCCGCCGCGAGCATCTCGATCATCAGGCTCATCCGTCGCACCGGATAGTCGTCCGGGGCAGCGGGAAAACGGGTCCGGTACGCGCGGTAGAACCCGTCCGATTGCGCGCCGCCCGCGTTCGGATGCCAGTCCGCGACGGCGACCACCCGGCCGACGCCCGCATCGCCGAGCGCGGCCGGCGCGCCGAGACTGTTGCCATAGAACGTATAGAACTTCGCGTTCAGCCCCTGCTCGCGTGCCGCCTTCACGAGCAGCGTGAGGTCGTTGCCCCAGTTGCCGGTCACGACGGCGTCCGCGCCGCTCGCGCGGATCTTCGCGATATAGGGCGAGAAATCCTTGATGCGGCCGATCGGGTGGAATTCGTCGCCGGCGATCGTCACGTCGGGGCGCCGCTCGGCCAGCGCCTGCCGCGCCAGCGCGCTGACGTCGTGGCCGAAGCTGTAGTCCTGGTTCAGCAGGTAGACCTTGCGCAGCGGGCGGTCGCGCGCCATCACGTCCGCCAGCGCGGCCATCCGCATCCCCGCGTGCGCGTCGAAGCGGAAATGCCAGAAGCTGCAGCGCGCACCGGTCAGCGCCGGATCGTCGGCCGAATAGTTGAGGAACAGCATCCGGCTGTCCGGATTGCGCGCGTTCAGCTTGTCGAGCGCCGCGACGAGCGCGGCCGCGACCGCCGAGCTGTTGCCCTGCGCGACGAAACCGATGTGCCGGTCCGCCGCCGCGCGCAACTGCACCAGCGCCTCCTCCGGGCTACCCTTGCTGTCGAGCACGACGAGTTCGAGTGGGTGCGCGCCGTCACGCAGCTTCACGCCGCCCGCCGCGTTGACCCGCTCGACGCCGAAGCGCAGGTTGCGCTCGACGGCCGCGCCCGCGTTCGCGAACGGGCCCGACATCCCTTCGATCAGCGCGATCCGCACCGGCTCGCCTGCCGCGAACGCGGACGACGCCAGCATCCACCCGGCGCTCCATGCGAGCGCGTACCGTTTCCACAGCTGCATCGGCTCCCTGCCCTTCAACCTGTCCGAGAAGCGCGGATCATAGGACGCGGGCGGCGCCGGCCGCAAGCCCGGCGCGCAACGATAGCCCGACGACACCCGGCCGGCGATCCGCACCGATTTTTTCGGCACGATGCGCCGGCGCGCGCCGTCCGTGATACAACTGAACGGTTAGAGCGTTCTGGAGGATCCCATGCGCATTCGCATTCCCGCGCGCCTGCCGGTGCTGGTCGCCTGTTCGGCGGCGCTGCTCGCCGGCTGTGCGCAACCGTGGCAGCAATACCAGGCCGGCCAGGACGAGTCGACGATCGTCGCGCGCATGGGCCCGCCGCGCGAGATCTACGACCTGCCCGGCGGCGGCAAGCGCCTGATGTGGCCGACCCAGCCGATGGGCGAGATCACCGTCGCGGCCGACGTCGACGCGGCCCACCGGATCGTCAACGTGCGCCAGGTGCTGCAGCCGAGCGAGTTCTATCGCGCGGATATCGGCAAGTGGACCAAGACCGACGTGCTCGTCAATTTCGGCCGCCCGGTCGAGACGTCCTACTTCCCGCTGATGAAGCGCGAGGTATGGACCTACCGCTATCTCGAAGACAACGTCTGGTACATGATGTACAGCTTCTACTTCGACCCGCAGGGCATCCTGCGCACCACGCAGAAAACACCGGACCCGCTGCACGATCCCGACCGCCGCAATCTGTTCTGATCGGATCGATTGCGCATTTACGCGCAATTTTCACAATGGCCATTCACGAATCGTTGCGTGAATGGCCATTTCATTTTTTCCGTCATATTCGATTAATTTCGAATTGAAGCAGCAATCCTTTCCGATCGAATATGCGCCCAAAGCATCGCGGTGAAGCCCCGCGCCACGCGGCCGCCGGCGGGAAACAGGCATGCACGATACATGTCATGCGTTGCATTGGTGCATTCGGTGCACCTCTCCAGATCGAGTTGAAACAATTTGTATCATTGGCACCGGATGTTAGGGCATACCCCTAATATCGGATGAAATTGAACCTTTCAATTTAGAAAGCATCCTATTGCTCCACTTCGTCCGGTATTTGTTTGTCCTTATCAGAAAGGAGTCCTCATGAATCGCCCCAAGAGCATGCTGGTTGCCAACATCGCCTGGGCCCGCGAGACGCACGAGCACACGCCCGGTTTCTTCGACGCACTCGCGCGCGGCCAGAATCCGCGCGTGCTGTGGATCGGCTGCGCCGACAGCCGGGTGCCAGCCGAAACCATCACGCATTGCGTGCCCGGCGAGCTGTTCGTCCATCGCAACATCGCGAACCTGTTCCATCCCGACGACGACAATTCCGCGAGCGTGCTCGAGTACGCCGTGCGCGTGCTCGAAGTCGACCACGTGATCGTGTGCGGCCACTACGGATGCGGCGGGGTGCGCGCGTCGCTGCTGCCGCCGCCGGCCGACCTGCCGCACGTCGCGCGCCGCATCGCGCCGCTGTGCGCGCTTGCACGGCGCCATCGCGACACGCTCGACGGACTCGACGACACGGCCGCCGCCGACCGCCTAGCGGAACTCAACGTGCTCGAACAGGTGCGGCTGCTGCGCGCTTCGCCGATCGTGCATGGCCGGCAGCGGCCGCCGCTCGTGCACGGCTGGATCTTTTCGCTCGCCGACGGCCGCCTGAAGGAACTCGATTCCGGCTACACGGCAGCGCCGGCCGAAGCCGAACCGGAGCATGCCGCCATGGCCGTCGCTCTCGGCTGATCCGCCCCTCCCTACGCCAATGAAATCACCCCAACCATGAAACTGAACGACCGCCTGTCCACCCTGCCGCGCGACATCGTCGCCGGCATCGTCGTGTTCCTCGTCGCGCTGCCGTTATGTCTCGGCATCGCCAATGCGTCCGGCGTCGAGCCGTTCGCCGGGCTCGTGTCCGGCATCGTCGGCGGGATCATCGTCGCGCTGTTGAGCGGCTCGTCACTGTCGGTCAGCGGGCCGGCCGCCGGCCTCGTCGTGATCGTCGTCGAAGGGATCGCGCAACTCGGCAGCTTTTCCGCGTTCCTGCTCGCGGTGCTGCTGTCCGGCGTGCTGCAGTTCGGCTTCGGCATGCTGCGCGCCGGCCGCTTCGCCGCGTACGTACCGTCGCCCGTCATCAAGGGCATGCTCGCGGCGATCGGCCTGCTGCTGGTCGTGAAGCAGATTCCGTTCGCATTCGGCATCGGCGGGCCGGCCGCGCAATCGTTTGCATCATGGCCCGGCCTGCCGACCGCCTGGGCCGCAACGGCCATCGCGCTCGTCTCGCTCGCGCTGCTGGTCGCGTGGGACACGCCCGCGCTCAAGCGCTTCGGCTGGGTACGCGCGGTGCCTGCGCCGCTCGCGGTCGTCGTGTTCGGCATCGGCGCGACGCTGGTGCTCGGCGTCGTTGCACCGTCGGTCGCGCCGGGCGCCGCGCATCGCGTCACGCTGCCGGAGCTCGAATCGTTCGCGGCGCTCGCGGCATCGCTGAAGCATGCCGAGCTCGGCCCGAACTTCGCGCAACTCGTCAATCCGGACGTGTGGCGCGTCGCGATCACGCTCGCGGTCGTCGCGAGCCTCGAGACGCTGCTGAGCCTGGAGGCGGTCGAACAGATCGATCCGAAGCGCCGGCCGACCCAGCCGGACCGCGAACTCAAGGCCCAGGGCGTCGGCAATCTCGTCGCGGGCGCGGTCGGCGGGCTGCCGATCACGTCGGTGATCGTGCGCAGTTCGGTCAACGTGAACGCGGGTGCCCAAAGCCGGATGTCGGCGATCGTGCACGGGATCCTGCTGCTCGCCAGCGTGTTCGCACTCACCGGGCTGATCAACCTGATCCCGCTCGCGAGCCTCGCGGCGATCCTGATCCACACCGGCTTCAAGCTCGCGAAACCGGCGCTGTTCCGCTCGGTGCTGAAGCAGGGCCCGGCCGCGTTCGTGCCGTTCGCCGCGACGATCGCGGGCGTGCTGGCGGTCGACCTGCTGTTCGGCATCGCGCTCGGCCTCGCCTGCAGCGTGCTGGCGGTCGCGGTGGCGAACCTGAAGAGCCCCGTCACGCTCGCGCAGCACGACGACCACTTCCTGCTGTCGTTCCGCAAGGACGTGTCGTTCCTCGGCAAGGTGCAGGTCAAGCATCACCTGCGGCACATTCCGGACCGCGCGGCCGTGATCATCGACGCGACGCGCGCCGACTACATCGACCACGACGTGCTCGAACTGCTCGACGCGTTCATCGCCGATGCGCCGCGGCGCGGGATCGCGGTCGAATTCCGCCGCCGCAGCCCGGCGCCCCGCCCGGCCGCGCGCCGCTGGTCGTTCCGCGCGCCGGCCGCCGAATGAGCGGCGCATGAAAAACGCCCCGCGCGGCGCGAGGCCGCACGGGGCGTTTCGTGTGCTTCGGGCGCTCGACGCGCAGCGCTTACGCGCGCTGCGGGTTGACCTTGTCGTCCTTCGAATGCAGCTTGTTCAGCGCCGAGATGTACGCCTTCGCGGACGCGGCGACGATGTCCGGATCGGTGCCGACACCGTTGACGATCCGCCCGCTCTTCGACAGCCGGACCGTCACTTCGCCCTGCGCCTGCGTGCCGGTCGTGATCGCGTTCACCGAGTACAGCAGCAGTTCGGAACCGCTGCCGACTTCACCCTCGATCGCGTTGAACGTCGCGTCGACCGGCCCGTTGCCGCGTGCCTCGCCGGTCACTTCCTTGCCTTCGACCGCGAACACGATCTTCGCCTGTGGCTGCTCGCCCGTCTCCGAACGCTGCGACAGCGACACGAACTTGAAGTGCTCCTGCTCGTGCGCGAGCGCCGATTCTTCCGAGACGATCGCGATGATGTCTTCGTCGAAGATCTCGGCCTTGCGGTCGGCGAGGTCCTTGAAGCGCATGAACGCGGCGTTCAGTTCGGCTTCGCTGTCGAGCGACACGCCGAGTTCCTGCAGGCGCTGCTTGAACGCGTTGCGACCCGACAGCTTGCCGAGCACGATCTTGTTCGCGGTCCAGCCCACGTCTTCCGCGCGCATGATTTCGTAGGTGTCGCGCGCCTTCAGCACGCCGTCCTGGTGGATGCCCGACGCGTGCGCGAACGCGTTCGCGCCGACCACCGCCTTGTTCGGCTGCACGACGAAACCGGTGATCTGCGACACGAGCTTCGAGGTCGGCACGATCTGCGTCGTGTCGATGCCGACGTCGAGGCCGAAGTAGTCCTTGCGGGTCTTCACGGCCATCACGATTTCTTCGAGCGACGTGTTGCCCGCGCGCTCGCCGAGACCGTTGATCGTGCACTCGACCTGGCGCGCACCGCCGATCTTCACGCCGGCGAGCGAGTTCGCCACCGCCATCCCGAGATCGTTGTGGCAATGCACGGAGAAGATCGCCTTGTCCGAGTTCGGAATGCGTTCGCGCAGCGTCTTCACGAGGTTGCCGTAGAGTTCCGGCACGCCGTAGCCGACCGTGTCGGCGATGTTGATCGTCGTCGCCCCCTCGGCGATCACCGCTTCCAGCACGCGGCACAGGAAGTCGAGATCCGAACGGCTGCCGTCTTCCGGCGAGAATTCGACGTTGTCGGTGAACTTGCGCGCGAAGCGCACCGCGAGGCGCGCCTGCTCGAACACCTGGTCCGGCGTCATGCGCAGCTTCTTTTCCATGTGCAGCGGCGACGTCGCGATGAACGTGTGGATCCGCGAGCTGTTGGCCGGCTTCAGCGCGTCGGCCGCACGCTGGATGTCCTTGTCGTTGGCGCGCGCCAGCGAGCAGATCGTGCTGTCCTTCACGAGACCGGCGATCGTGTGGATCGCGTCGAAGTCGCCGTTCGAGCTGGCCGCGAAACCGGCCTCGATCACGTCGACCTTCATCCGCTCGAGATGCTTCGCGATGCGGATTTTCTCTTCCTTCGTCATCGACGCGCCGGGCGATTGTTCACCGTCACGCAACGTCGTATCGAAAATGATCAGCTTGTCTGTCATGGGGGGGCTCCAGGGCTCTTTATACGGGAATCGAACGTAATGAGATCGCGCCACCGCTGGCGACGCTCAACAACAGACGAGGCTTGACGGAGGGCGAGAACGGTCAGCGCGGCAGGCGCGCCAAAGCTAGCGCGCGTAGCGGCGCACCGGCTAGAAGGAGGGAGAGGCGGGGAAATGCAGTCATGCCGAAGACTATAGCGACATTCCGCCGGGTGCGCAATCGGACGGCACCCGGGATACCGGGCTCCGACGCACGAAAAAGGGGCAAATGAAAACGGCGGCCCGGAATCATCTCCGAGGCCGCCGTTTCCGGACAGGTTGCGCGTCAGTGGTCGCGTTGCGACGAGCGCGCGGGATTCGCCCGCCCGCGCACGGCCATGTAGGCCCAGAACACGTAGCCGGACAGCCCGTACAGCACGAACAGGCAGAACAGCATCAGCGGCGGATCGGACGACACGAGCACGAACGCGACGACGACCAGCAGGATCGCCGCGAACGGCACGCGGTGCCGCACGTCGAGCGCCTTGCCGCTGTAGAACGGCGCGTTCGACACCATCGTCACGCCCGCATAGATCGTCAGTGCGAACGCGACCCACGGCAGCCAGCCGAGCTTCATCGGCACGCGGTTGTCGGTCGCGAGCCAGACGAAGCCGGCAATCAGCGCGGCGGCGGCCGGGCTCGGCAGCCCCTGGAAGAAGCGCTTGTCGACGCTGCCGATGTTCGTGTTGAAACGCGCGAGACGCAGCGCGGCGCCCGAGCAATAGACGAACGCGGCGAGCCAGCCCCAGCGGCCGAGATCCTTCAGCACCCACTCGTACATCACGAGCGCGGGCGCGACGCCGAACGACACCATGTCCGACAGGCTGTCGAACTGTTCGCCGAACGCGCTTTGCGTATGCGTCATGCGCGCGACGCGCCCGTCCATCCCGTCGAGCACCATCGCGACGAAGATCGCGATCGCGGCGATCTCGAAGCGCACGTTCATCGCCTGCACGACCGCGAAGAAGCCGCAGAACAGCGCGGCGGTCGTGAATGCGTTCGGCAGCAGATAGATGCCACGCGTCTTCAGGAACCGCTGGCGCGCGGCGCGGCGGCTCTCGAGCGGCGCGGGATCGGGCGCCATTCCCTTGTTGCGGCGGAACGGACGTGGCGTCTGGCCGGAGCCGTTACGCGGCCGACGCGGTTTGAATGCGGCCATCGTGCGCCCCGCCGCTTACTGTTCGAGCTCGGCGAGGATCGTCGACGACGCGTAGACCTTCTCGCCGATCGACACCTTCGCGCGGCTGCCGAGCGGCAGATACACGTCGACGCGCGAACCGAAGCGGATGAAACCGTAGCGCTGGCCGCGCGACAGCGGCTCGCCGGCGCGCACGTAGCAGAGGATCCGGCGGGCGACGAGGCCGGCGATCTGCACGGCGGTGACGGTCTTGCCGCTCGCCGTCTGGATCACGACCGCATTGCGCTCGTTCTCGGTCGACGCCTTGTCGATCGCCGCGTTCAGGAACGCGCCCGGGAAGTACTCGACCTTGGAGATCGCGCCGTCGACCGGCGAACGCTGCGAATGGACGTTGAAGACATTCATGAACACGCTGATCTTCAGCGCTTCGCGGTTCGCGTACGGATCCTGCGTGGTCTCGACCGCGACGATGCGGCCGTCGGCCGGGCACAGCACCGCATTCGGCTGCGCCGGGATCGGGCGCTGCGGATCGCGGAAGAACTGGACGACGAAGACGAGCAGCAGCCAGAACGGCCACGCGAAGCCGAAGCCCCCGACGGCGTGGATCAACAACGCGATGACGGCTGCAATCGCGATGAACGGCCAGCCTTCGCGCGCGATGATCGGATGAGGATAGTTCATGGGTTCGTTCGGTGTTCGGTGAATTGCAAAGCCCGTAGGATAGCAAAAGCCGCCCGGGGCACTGCTGCCTTCGGACGGCTTTTTGAAACCGACCCTCCACTCGAAGGGCCGGAGCAGCACGCGGTGCTTAGTTCTTCGTCTGGTCGACGAGCTTGTTCTTCGCGATCCACGGCATCATCGCGCGCAGCTTCGCACCGACCTGCTCGATCTGGTGCTCGGCCGTCAGGCGGCGGCGCGACTGCAGCGTCGGGGCGCCTGCCTTGTTCTCGAGAATGAAGCTCTTGGCGTACTCGCCCGTCTGGATGTCAGTCAGGCACTGCTTCATCGCCTTCTTCGTCTCTTCCGTGACGACGCGCGGGCCCGTCACGTACTCGCCGTACTCGGCGTTGTTCGAGATCGAGTAGTTCATGTTCGCGATGCCGCCTTCGTAGATCAGGTCGACGATCAGCTTCAGTTCGTGCAGGCACTCGAAGTACGCCATTTCCGGCGCGTAGCCGGCTTCGACCAGCGTCTCGAAACCTGCCTTGATCAGCTCGACGGTACCGCCGCACAGCACGGCCTGCTCGCCGAACAGGTCGGTTTCGGTCTCTTCACGGAAGTTCGTCTCGATGATGCCGGCACGGCCGCCGCCGTTCGCTGCCGCGTACGACAGCGCGATGTCGCGTGCCGCGCCCGACTTGTTCTGCGCAACCGCGATCAGGTGCGGCACGCCGCCACCTTGCGAGTACGTGCCGCGCACGGTGTGGCCCGGGGCCTTCGGCGCGATCATGATCACGTCGAGATCGGCGCGCGGGATCACCTGGCCGTAGTGGACGTTGAAGCCGTGCGCGAATGCCAGTGCGGCGCCCTGCTTGATGTTCGCGTGCACTTCCTTCGCGTACACGTCGGCGATCTGCTCGTCCGGCAGCAGCATCATGACGACGTCCGCGCCCTTCACCGCTTCCGCGACTTCCTTGACCGCGAGGCCTGCGTTTTCAGCCTTGCTCCACGACGCGCCGTCCTTGCGAAGGCCGACCGTCACGTTCACACCGCTGTCCTTCAGGTTCAGTGCGTGTGCATGGCCTTGCGAGCCGTAGCCGATGATCGTGACTTGCTTGCCCTTGATGAGGGAGAGGTCAGCGTCTTTGTCGTAGAAAACGTTCATGATGGTTCCTTCGCTAATTCAAAAATTCAACAATTCGTTCAGATGGAGTACTGCGGGCCGGGACATGACGGCGCACCCGGCGTGCCTCTTTGGCAATTTCGGCATCACACCTTCAGGATGCGCTCGCCGCGTCCGATGCCGGAGCTGCCGGTACGCACGGTCTCTAGGATCGCGGTGGCGTCCAGCCCCTGGATGAATGCGTCGAGCTTGTCGCTCGCGCCCGTCAATTCGATCGTGTAGGTCTTTTCGGTCACGTCGATGATGCGGCCGCGGAAAATGTCCGACATCCGCTTCATTTCTTCGCGCTCCTTGCCCACTGCACGTACCTTGATCAGCATCAGCTCGCGTTCGATGTGTGCACCGTCGGTCAGGTCCACCACTTTCACCACCTCGATCAGGCGGTTCAGATGCTTCGTGATCTGTTCGATCACGTCGTCGGAGCCAATGGAAACGATGGTGAGCCGCGACAGCGATTGGTCTTCGGTCGGCGCCACCGTCAAGGTTTCGATGTTGTAGCCGCGTGCGGAAAACAGACCGACCACGCGCGACAGCGCGCCCGGTTCGTTTTCCAGCAGGACGGAAATGATGTGTCTCATGTTCGCTTCTTCCAGAATGTGTCCGTGTCGATTCACTCGCGCCGCGCGCCGCCCGGTGCCGCACCGCCCTTCGTGAAGGCGGCCGCTCCCGGCCTGGACGCGCGTCGCGCCGTTACAGATCTTCCGATCCGAGCAGCATCTCGGTGATGCCCTTGCCGGCCTGTACCATCGGCCAGACGTTTTCGGTCGGATCGGTCTGGAAGTCGAGAAACACGGTGCGGTCCTTCAGGCGCAGCGCTTCCTTCAGCGCCGGCTCCACATCCGAGGTCTTTTCGATCCGCATGCCGACATGGCCGTACGCTTCGGCGAGCTTCACGAAATCGGGCAGCGCATCCATGTACGAATGCGAATAGCGCTTGCTGTATTCGATCTGCTGCCACTGGCGGACCATGCCGAGATAGCGGTTGTTCAGCGAAATGATCTTCACGGGCGTGTCGTACTGCAGGCAGGTCGACAGTTCCTGGATGCACATCTGGATCGAGCCTTCGCCCGTGATGCACAGCACGTCGTCGTCCGGGTGCGCCATCTTGACGCCCATCGCTGCCGGCAGGCCGAAGCCCATCGTGCCGAGGCCGCCGGAGTTGATCCAGCGACGCGGCTTGTTGAAACGGTAGAACTGCGCGGCCCACATCTGGTGCTGGCCGACGTCCGAGCACACGAACGCGTTGCCGTCCGTCAGCTCCCACGCCTTCTCGACCACGTACTGCGGCTTGATGATCTCGCTGTCGCGGTCGAACTTCAGGCAGTCTTTCGCGCGCCAGCTTTCGATGTCCTTCCACCATTGCGCGAGCGCTTCGGTGTCGGGGCCATGCTCGGCCGTCTGCAGCTGCTCGATCAGCTCCTTCAGCACTTCCTTCACGTCGCCGACGATCGGGATGTCGACCTTCACGCGCTTCGAGATCGACGACGGGTCGATGTCGATGTGGATGATCTTGCGCGGACGCGACGCAAAGTGCGCCGGATCGCCGATCACGCGGTCGTCGAAGCGCGCGCCGATCGCGATCAGCACGTCACAGTGCTGCATCGCCATGTTCGCTTCGTAGGTGCCGTGCATGCCGAGCATGCCGAGGAATTTCTTGTCCGACGCGCGATAGCCGCCGAGGCCCATCAGCGTGTTCGTGACCGGGTAGCCGAGCAGGTCGGCGAACTGGTTCAGTTCGCGTGCCGCATCGGCGAGGATGATGCCGCCGCCCGTGTAGATATAGGGACGCTTCGCCGACAGCAGCAGCGACACGGCCTTGCGGATCTGGCCCGAATGGCCCTTCGTGACGGGGTTGTACGAGCGCAGCGACACGCTCTTGACCGGCTCGTACTGGCACGGTGTCTTGGAGATGTCCTTCGGGATGTCGATCAGCACCGGGCCCGGACGGCCGGTGCGGGCGATGTAGAACGCCTTCTTGACGGTTTCCGCGAGGTCGCGCACGTCCTTCACGAGGAAGTTGTGCTTCACGCACGGACGCGTGATACCGACCGTATCGCATTCCTGGAACGCGTCCTGGCCGATCGCGGCAGTCGGCACCTGGCCGCTGATCACGACCATCGGGATCGAATCCATGTAGGCCGTCGCGATGCCGGTCACCGCATTGGTGACACCGGGGCCGGACGTCACGAGACAGACGCCGACATTGCCGGTGGAACGCGCATACGCATCGGCTGCGTGCACGGCCGCCTGTTCGTGGCGCACCAGCACGTGCTGAATCTTGTCCTGCTTGTAAAGCTCGTCGTAGATGTAGAGTACCGAGCCGCCGGGGTAGCCCCAGATGAATTCGACGTTTTCGTCGGCCAGTGCCTTCATGAGCACGGTGGCGCCGATGGAGTCGCTATCGGGAGGGGAAAGGGGTTCCGACGTGGAGAATTCCGCGCTGGGCATGTTCATTTTGACCTTTCGAATTTTCGGCAAAAAATTGATCGGGTGCTCTCTGCCGGGCTTGTGGCTCGGGTTCAAGCGGCGCGTCCAGTTTGAAGGGCGGGCTTCTTGGGCCAGCCTCAAATGAGACCATCACTTCATGTTGCGAATCGCTGACGATAGCGGGTCATGATTGGGTCGTCAAGCAAAATATCCCGCAGCGCATCATGCGCCCCGCCCGGCGGGCCGCGGACGCGGCTCGCAAGCAACGGGGCGAGCCGCAACCGGTGCCAAGTCGCGCGAAAATTTGTTAGCATCCGCGGGTTTTACGAAATTTTTCGACCTTTCACACGCCGCAGTCCGCAGCGCATACCTTTACGGAATGGCATCAGACAAGGAACTCGCCGACTTTCTGGCGGGCGTCGAAAGGCGCGCGTTCAAGCAGGCTGCGTACGCCGTGCGTGACGACGATGCGTCGCTCGACATCGTGCAGGACGCGATGATCAAGCTGGCGGAGAAATACGGCGACCGGCCGGCGGCCGAACTGCCGCTGCTGTTCCAGCGGATCCTGCAGAACGCGATCCACGACTGGTTCCGCCGGCAGAAGGTCCGCAACACCTGGGTCACGCTGTTCTCGTCGCTCAACAATACGGACGACGAGGACTTCGATCCGCTGGAAACGCTCGAGTCCGCGGACGACAATGCAGGTGTCGAGAGCACCGAGCACCGCCTCGAGCGGGAGCAGGTTCTGGCCCTGATCGACGAAGAAATCCAGAAACTTCCGACGCGTCAACGGGAAGCGTTCCTGATGCGTTATTGGGAAGATATGGATGTCGCCGAGACTGCCGCCGCAATGGGGTGCTCCGAAGGCAGCGTCAAGACGCACTGCTCGCGAGCCACCCATGCCCTGGCGCAAGCGCTCAAGGCCAAAGGAATCACGCTATGAGCTCCGCTCCCGTAAATCGAGAACACGAATTCGCGCTGAAGGTCCGCCGCGCACTGGACGAACGTGCCGCGGCGCTGCCTGCCGCGACCACCGATCGTCTGGCCGTCGCGCGCCGGGCCGCGCTCGCGCGCAAGAAGCCGGAAGCCGCCACCGCGCCGGTGTTCGTGCCCGCCTTCGCCGGTGCCGCCGCCGCATACGGCACGCCGCCCGCGAGCCGTCCGCAGACGTCGTTCGCGCGCCGCCTGCTGCGCGCGTGGCCGCTCGCACTGCTGCTCGCGGGGCTCGTCGGCATCGCGTACTGGGAAGACATGCAGCGCACCGCCGAACTCGCCGACATCGACGCGGCGATGCTCAGCGACGACCTGCCGCTCAACGCGTATCTCGATCACGGGTTCAACGCGTATCTTTCGCACACACGCTAACAAACAGACAATAACGAGGGGATCGCACGGGTGAGTCAGAAACGCGGCCTGGCCGTATTTTTCGGATGCGTGATCGCGATCGCCATTTCCTACGTCGCCACCTATTCCCGATTCAACCCGCCCCCCGCGACGGTCTCCGCCGCGGCCAGCAGCGCGCCCGCGCCGACCTCGGCCGCAGCCGGCCTGACCACCGAACTCACCCCGCTGCCCCTGCCGCTGCCGGCCGCCAATGGCCCGCTGTCGTGGGCGCGCCTGACGCCCGCGCAACGCGAGGCACTCGCGCCGTTCGCCGATCAGTGGGATGGCTTCAGCGATGCGCGCAAGCGCAAATGGCTGAAGATCGCGTCCCGTTTCGCGAAATTGACGCCCGATGAGCAGAAGCACCTGCAGGACAGGATGTCCGAGTGGGCGCGGATGACGCCCGAGCAGCGCCGCGTCGCGCGCGAGAATTACCAGAGCGCGAAGGAGCTTTCCGCGCAGGCGCGCGAGCGCGCATGGAAGGCCTACCAGCAACTGCCCGAAGAACAGAAGCAGCGCCTCGCCGCGACCGAGCGCCGGCGCCGGCCGAGCGTCGTCAGCGCGCCGCCGACCGTCGCCGACCGCGACGTGCGCCGCCTCGTCAATTCGCACGAACATCCGGCGAGCAACCCTGTTGCGGCACCGGCGCCCGCATCGGTCGGCGCCGGCGCGCCGCCGGTGACCGCATCGGCCACGTCCGGCACCGCCCCCGCACCCGCGACCGTCACGCCCGTGTCGCCGGCCGACGCGCCGTCGATGTTCAAGGGTTCCTGACCCGCCGTGGCAAGCGCCCCCGCACCCGAGGCCCCGGCCGTCGCCGCCGCGCCGTCCGTGCGGCGGCGCCTCGCGGCGATGCTGTACGAAGCCGTGCTGCTGTTCGGCGTCGTATTCTTCGCCGCCCTCGCCTTCAGCCTCGCGACGCAGCAGCGCAACGGCCTCGTCCATCACAACCTGCTCGCCGCGTGGATCGCACTCGTCGTCGGCGCGTACTTCGTCTGGTTCTGGACCCATGGCGGCCAGACGCTGCCGATGAAGACCTGGCGGCTGCGGCTCGAATCGTCGAGCGGCCGGCCGCTGAACGCCGGCCACGCGCTCGTCCGCTACGCGCTCGGCTGGCTGTGGTTCCTGCCGCCGCTCGCACTGCATCCGCTCCTCGGCCTGTCGGTACCCGTCACGCTCGCGCTCGCCGCCGCGTGGATCATCGTATGGGCCGGCGCCGCCCGCCTGCATACCGATCGCCAGTTTCCGCACGACCGCATCGCCCGCACGCGCGTCGTCGCGATTCCGCGCTGACCCGCGCGGTTCGCGTGATCGCGGGACGGCTTCGTGCATTCGTGCTTCCGTCAGACAAAACCCCTCGAAACCGCCCGCACGCCCGCCCCGCGCGCCTTCCACGGTAACCGCAGGCCGGTCGGTTCTGCAGGTTACGCAACACCGCCACATTCACTGCTAAACACGCCGCGACGACAGTAATAAGAACGTCTCGTGACTGTCACGGCATGGTCACGCCCGCATGGCGCAATGCCGGTAATGTCAACCGGCGCGAGTCATGCATGGGCCAGAAAACGTCCGCGACCTCCCTGTTCCGTCAACCGCTCGGCGCCCGCGCCGTCACCGCCTTCCTGTCCGGCTCGGCCGCAACCGATGCCCTTTCGCCGCACGAACCGGCGGCCGCACACGTCACGCAGCGCGACGACCCCGAGCCGTCCACGCATCGCTACCGCACGATCTGGCTGTCCGACATCCATCTCGGCTCGAGCGGCTGCCAGGCGCCGTACCTGCTCGATTTCCTGCGCCACAACGATTCGGAATACCTGTACCTCGTCGGCGACATCATCGACGGCTGGCAGCTGAAGAAAGGCTGGTACTGGCCGCAGGCGCACAACGACGTCGTGCAGAAGGTGCTGCGCAAGGCGCGCAAGGGCACGCAGGTCGTCTACATCCCGGGCAACCACGACGAAGGCGCGCGGCAGTTCTGCGACCTCGCGTTCGGCGACATCCAGGTGCGCGGCGAGGCGTTCCACACGACGCTCGCCGGCAAACGTTTGTGGATCGTGCACGGCGACCTGTTCGACGGCGTGATCCAGCACGCGAAATGGCTCGCGTATCTCGGCGACACGCTCTACACGCTGATCCTCGTGCTGAACCGCTGGTTCAACCGGATCCGCAGCCGGCTGGGCTTCCAGTACTGGTCGCTGTCGCAGTACCTGAAGCACCAAGTGAAGAACGCGGTGAACTTCATCTCGCAGTTCGAGACCGTGATGACCGACGAGGCGCGCCGCCGCGGCTGCGACGGCGTCGTGTGCGGGCACATCCACAAGGCGGAGATCCGCGACATCGACGGCGTGCTGTACTGCAACGACGGCGACTGGGTCGAGAGCCTGTCCGCGCTCGTCGAAACGATGGAAGGCGAACTGAAGGTCGTCTACTGGACGGCGATGCGCACCGCGCCGTCCGCTGCCCCGTCGCGCAAGGCCAAGGCCACTGCCTGACACAACTCCACTTACAGGACACATGCCGCGATGAAGATCATGATCGTCACCGACGCGTGGGAACCGCAGGTCAACGGCGTCGTGCGCACGCTGAAGAGCACCACCCGCGAACTCACCGCGCTCGGCCACCGGGTCGAAATGCTGACGCCGCTGGAATTCCGCACGGTGCCCTGCCCGACCTACCCCGAGATCCGCCTGTCGATCCTGCCGTACCGCAAGCTGCGCGCGCGGATCGATGCGTTCGCCCCCGATGCGCTGCACATCGCGACCGAAGGCCCGCTCGGCCTCGCCGCGCGACGCTATGCACGCGCGCGCAAGCTGCCGTACACGACCGCGTATCACACGCGCTTTCCGGAATACGTGCAGGCGCGCTTCGGGATTCCGCTGTCGGCGACCTACAAGTTCCTGCACTGGTTCCACGGGCCGTCGCTCGCGGTGATGGCGCCGACCCCGGTCGTGAAGCAGGACCTCGAGAAGTTCGGCTTCACGAACGTCGTGCTGTGGACGCGCGGCGTCGATCTCGACATCTTCCGGCCGATGGAGTCGAAGGTGCTCAACACCGCCCGGCCGATCTTCCTGTACGTGGGCCGCGTCGCGATCGAGAAGAACGTCGAGGCGTTCCTGCGCCTCGACCTGCCCGGCTCGAAGTGGGTCGCGGGCGAAGGTCCGGCGCTCGCCGAGCTGAAGTCGCGCTACCCGGAAGCGAACTATCTTGGCGTACTGTCGCAAGCCGAGCTCGCCAAGGTGTATGCTGCGGCCGACGTGTTCGTGTTCCCGAGTCGCACCGACACGTTCGGCCTCGTGCTGCTGGAGGCGCTCGCGTGCGGCACGCCGGTCGCCGCCTACCCCGTCACGGGCCCGATCGACGTGCTCGGCGGGGGCGCTGCCGGCGCGATGCACGAAGACCTGCAGGAAGCCTGCCTGGAGGCGCTGAAGATCGAACGCGAGACGGCCCGCGCGTGGGCCGAACGCTTCTCGTGGCGCGCGGCGTCCGAGCAGTTCGCGTCGCATCTGAAGCCGCTGCCGAAGACTGCGTACTCGCCCGCCGAAGGTGCCGCCGTTTGAAACGAGACCTGAACGACAAGACCCCGTCCCCTGCCATCACGGCGCCACTGCATCGTCCGTTCGACGAAGAAGAGCCGCACGCCGACGCGGACGTGCACCCGCACGAACCGCTCGGCCCCGACGATCGCCTGGCGCCGCTGCCGCCGAACCCGTACAAGCGCCACCGCGGCATCACGCGCGCGTGGTACGCGCTCAAGCATTCGCTGAACGGGTTTCGCGTCGCGATCCGCGAGGAGAGCGCGTTTCGCCAGGAGCTCACGCTCGCCGCGCTGATGCTGCCGATCGGTGCGTTCTCACCGGTCCCCGCCGCATCGCGCGCGCTGCTGATCGCGTCGGTGCTGCTCGTGCTGATCGTCGAGCTGCTGAACTCGAGCGTCGAGGCCGCGATCGACCGCATCTCGCTCGAGCGCCACGAATTGTCGAAGCGCGCGAAGGACCTCGGCAGCGCGGCGGTCACGGTCGCGCTGTTCGCGTGCGTGACGACGTGGGGCTTCGTGCTCGGGCCGGTGATCGCCCGCTGGCTCGGCTTCTAGCAATCCCCGCGACGCCGCCTGCGTGCGGCGGCGCACCATGCGCCGAACGCATCGCGATCACGAAATGCGCCCGATGCAAGGAAACCGCGGTTTATAATCGTCCGCCAGACTTAGAACAGCAACCCGCGCCGGACGAATCCCGCAGCATCGATTGCAGCGCCCGCCAGTCCGGCACACACAGGGCCGGACGACATGGAAGCGAAACCTCCCCGCCGCACCCGCGAACGGATTCTCGAGTTGTCGTTGAAACTCTTCAACGAGATCGGCGAGCCGAACGTCACGACCACGACGATCGCCGAGGAAATGGAAATCAGTCCAGGCAACCTGTACTACCATTTCCGCAACAAGGACGACATCATCAACAGCATCTTCGCGCAGTTCGAGCAGCAGATCGAACGGCGGCTGCGCTTCCCCGAAGATCACCGTCCGACGATCGACGAGACCTGGTCGTACCTGCAGTACATGGCCGATTTCATGTGGACCTACCGGTTCCTGTATCGCGACCTCAACGACCTGCTCGCGCGCAACCGCACGCTCGAGACGCACTTCAAGCAGATCATCAGCCACAAGGTGCGCTTCGCGCACGAGATGTGCGAACTGCTCGTGTCCGACGCCGAAATGGTCGCGACGCCCGCCGAGATCGAAGTCATCGCCACCAACATGGCGGTGATCTCGACGTACTGGCTGTCGTATCAGTACGTGATGCATCCGCGCAAGTACAACGACCAGGACGCGATCCGCGAAGAGCTGCACCAGGTGAGCATGCACGTGATCTCGATCATGGCCCCGTACCTGCGCGGCCGTTCGCGCCAGCTGTTCGACGATCTCGTCTCCGGCAAGCTGCCCAAGCGCCAGTTCACCGACTACCTGCCGCCGCGCGACGGTTCGCCGCGCCCCGCGGGCAGCCCGGTCGCCGCCAAGCCCGCCGCGAAGGATACGAAACAATGAAGGCAGTCTGTGTTTACTGCGGCTCGTCGTCCGGCGTGCGGCCCGTCTATGCGGACGCCGCACGCGCATTCGGCCGCGCGCTCGTCGATGCGGGCCTCACGCTCGTCTACGGCGGCGGCCGCGTCGGTTTGATGGGCGTGATCGCCGATGAAGTGATGGCGGCCGGCGGCCGTGCGGTCGGCGTGATCCCCGAGTTGCTCGTCGACAAGGAAGTCGGCCATACGGGGCTGTCCGAGCTGCACGTCGTACCCGACATGCACCACCGCAAGAAGATGATGGCCGACCTGTCCGACGCGTTCGTCGCGATGCCCGGCGGCGCCGGCACGCTCGAGGAATTCTTCGAGGTCTATACGTGGGCGCAGCTCGGTTATCACCGCAAGCCCGTCGCGCTGTACAACATCGATTCGTTCTACGATCCGTTGATCGCGCTGCTGCGCCATACGGTCGACGAAGGCTTCATGCGCCCGGCCTACTTCGACGCGCTGTGCATCGACGCCGAACCGGTCGCGCTGATCGAACAGCTGCGCCGCTACCAGCCGCTCGCCCAGGACAAATGGGCAACCGACGCGGCCAAGTAACCTTCATCAGGAGCCGCACGCGATGCCCGCACCGTCCGAGCGCAAGGCCGTCCTCATCACCGGCGCGAGCCGCGGCATCGGCCGCGCGACCGCCGTGCTCGCGGCCGGGCGCGGCTGGGACGTCGGCATCAACTACGCGCGCGACGCGGCGGCCGCCGAACTGACCGCGCAAGCCGTTCGCGACGCCGGCGCGCGCGCGTGCGTCGTCGCCGGCGACGTCGCGAACGAAGCGGACGTCATCGCGATGTTCGATACGGTCGCGACCGCGTTCGGTCGCCTCGACGCGCTCGTCAACAATGCGGGGATCGTCGCGCCGTCGCTGCCGCTCGCCGACATGCCGGTCGAACGGCTGCGGCGGATGTTCGACACCAACGTGCTCGGCGCCTACCTGTGCGCGCGCGAAGCCGCGCGCCGGCTGTCCACCGATCGCGGCGGGCGCGGCGGCGCGATCGTCAACGTGTCGTCGATCGCGTCCCGGCTCGGCTCGCCGAACGAGTACGTCGACTACGCGGGCTCGAAGGGTGCGGTCGATTCGCTGACGATCGGCCTCGCGAAGGAACTCGGCCCGCACGGCGTACGCGTCAACGCGGTGCGCCCCGGCCTGATCGAGACGGAAATCCACGCGAGCGGCGGCCAGCCGGGCCGCGCGGCACGCCTCGGCGCGCAGACGCCGCTCGGCCGCGCCGGCGAAGCGCAGGAGATCGCGGAAGCGATCGTCTGGCTGCTCGGCGACGCGGCGTCTTACACGACGGGCGCCCTGCTCGACGTCGGCGGCGGCCGGTAATCCCGCCCCAAAAGGCGGAAAAACGGCCGACCGCGGCCGTCCGTGGTCACGACACCACAAATCTCCACAATATCGCGGCTGTTTCAGTAAACATCCGTAACGGTTCCGTGTTCTACTAGCGCCAAGCCAAAAACGGCCGGTCATCCGGCTGTCATTTCGCCTCGATGCGACCCTTATTGGTCCCGGCCCATGTCGCCGGACCGGCTTGACCCGACCGAGATCTTTTCCATGCCAGGAACCGCAGCGCCCGGCCGGCGACGCACGGCCGTGCCCGCTTCGGCCGCGCACGCACGCTCAGCCGCCGATCCCAACCTCAGCGCGACACTCGATGGCGCCGGCACGCCTGCCGTGGCCGGCGCCGCCGCACCGAACGCCACCCGCGATCGCGTCCTCCGGCTCGGCTGGCGCGTCTGGCTGCTGGTTGCCGCGCTGGTGTGCGCGTATACGCTGCCGGGCGTGCTCGGCCACGATCCGTGGAAGCAGGACGAAACCTATACGTTCGGCATCATCCAGCACATGCTCGAGACGGGCGACTTCGTCGTGCCGACCAGCGCCGGCCAGCCGTTCATGGAAAAGCCGCCGCTCTACGCATGGGTCGCGACGAGCCTCGCGTGGCTGCTGCAGCGGGTGATGCCGCTGCACGACGCGGCACGGCTCGCGAGCGCGCTGTTCGCGGCGCTCGCGTTCGGCTTCATCGCTCGCGCGGCCCGCAGTGCCGGCCGGGCCGACAGCTGGCTCGACCTGCGCGTGATCGGCCCCGTCGTGCTGAGCGCGGGCACGCTCGTCGTCATCAAGCACGTGCACGACATGATGACGGACGTCGCGCTGTTCGCCGGTACCGCAATGGGCTTCTGCGGCCTGCTCGAGCTCGTGATGCGGCACGTCGCGCAGGCGCGGCAGATGCGGCACGGGCTGCCGGTGCGGCCGTCCGGCCGCTGGGCCGCGCCGCTCTTCGGCGCGGGTGTCGGCATCGCGCTGATGGCGAAGGGGCTGTTCGTGCCGCTCGTGTTCGCGGCCACGCTCACGGGCGCGCTGGTGCTCTACCCCGCCTGCCGTACGCGCGCGTTCGCACGCTCGCTCGGCGTCGCCGCGCTGGTGTTCGCACCGTTCGCGCTCATCTGGCCGACCGCGCTGTTCCTGCGTTCCGAGACGCTGTTCATGACGTGGTTCTGGGACAACAACGTCGGCCGCTTCTTCGGTTTCTCGGTGCCGGAACTCGGCGCGGAAAACGACAAGCCGTTCTTCATCCTGCGTGCGTTCCTGCTGCTCGGCTTCCCGGTCGCGCCGCTCGCGATCGTCGCGCTGGCGCGCGGCGCATGGCGCGACTGGCGCACGCCGCGCATCGCGCTGCCCGTGCTGTTCGCCGGGATCGGCCTCGCGGTGCTGCAAGTGTCCGCGACCTCGCGCCAGCTCTACATCCTGCCGTTCTTCGCGCCGCTCGCGCTGGTCGCCGCGCAGGCGATCGAACGCCTGCCGCGCGGGCTGCATCTCGCATGGGACTACCTGAGCCGCCTGCTGTTCGGCACCGTCGTCGCGCTCGCGTGGATGATCTGGGCGGTCATGGCCGATCCCGGTGCATCGCGTGCGAACCTCGCGGTGCTCGGCCGCTGGCTGCCGCTCGACTGGACCATGCCGATCGTGCCCGGGCTCGTGATCGGTGCGCTCGCGCTGACGGTCGGCTGGCTGTCGCTGCTGCCGAAGCTGCGCACGACCGGCCTGTGGCGCGGCGCGCTGTCGTGGGGCGCAGGCGCGCTGGTCGCGTGGGGTCTCGTTTATACGCTGCTGCTGCCGTGGCTCGACGTCGCGAAGAGCTACCGATCGGTGTTCGACGACCTGAACGCGCATCTCGCGCTCGAGTGGAGCGACGGCGACTGCATGGCGAGCCTGCACGGGCTCGGCGAATCGGAAGCGCCGATGCTGTACTACTTCTCCGGTATCCAGCACACGCCGATCGACGACGCGAAGACGACGCGCTGCACGTGGATGATCGTCCAGGGCGTGCGGGCCGTCGATCCGGCACCGGGCAGCGAATGGAAACTGTTCTGGACCGGCGCCCGCCCGGGCGACGACGAGGAGCTGCTGCGCGTCTACGTGCGCACGCCCGAAGCGCACGAAACGAAGTAATGCAAGGCGGCGCCGCGAAACGGCGCCGTCGTCATTTCCGCAAGACCAGGCAAGCGGCGCGCGAGCGCGGCTTCATGCCCGCCATCCCGCCACCCTGCCCGTCAAAACGACGAGCCGGGCTCGCGCAGGAATGCCGCCTCCGCATCGGTCGATGCACGACCGAGAATCGCGTTCCGGTGCGGAAAACGGCCGAAACGCCCGATCACGGCCGCATGACGCAACGCGAAGTCGTGATAGCTCGCACACCCGGCCTCGCCGCGAATGCCAGCGCACAGGCGCACGGCCTCGCGCTGGCTCGCGTCCGACTCGTCATGTTCGAACGGCAGGTACGCAAACGCGCGGTGATGGCCGCTCGGCAACTGCGCGTCCCACCCGGCCGCGACGACGCGCCGCGCAAGCGCCAGCGCTCTCGGATCGGCGGCGAACGCGCGCGGCGTGCCGCGATGAATGTTGCGCGAGAACTGGTCGAGGACCACGATCAGCGCGAGCGCGCCGAGCGGCGTGTCGGCCCAGTGATCGCACGCGCCGTCGCACGCGGCGTCGAGCACCGCACCGTAGCGCGTACGAAGCACGTCGTCGAACGCCTCGCCGCCGTTGAACCACACCTTGCGCGCGTGGCCGAACGCCGCCGAATCCGGTTCGCCGAACCAGAAATCGAGAATCTCGCGCGCTTGCGGATCGAGCGCCGCGGCGCTGTCCGTCAGGTTGTCGATCGTCATGCAAACTCCAGCACGAGGCGCCGTGTCCGCGCACTCTTCTTTTCAAGTCTGGCGACCCGCAGGTCGCCGATTTCCGACGTATTGCGCACATGCGTGCCGCCGCACGGCTGCAGATCGACACCTTCGATGCGCAGCAGCCGTACGCGGCCCAGCCCCAGCGGCGGCTTCACGCTCATCGTGCGCACGAGTTCGGGGCGCTCGGCCATCTCCGCGTCGGTGATCCATTCGGTCGTGACCGCATGCGCGCCGTGGACCAGTTCCGCGAGACGGCGCTCGACGTCGACGCGGTCGATCGTGTCCGACGTCGCGAAATCGAGCCGCACGTAGTCGGCCGTCACGCTGCAGCCGTCGACCGGGTAAGGCAGCACCGCGCACATCAGGTGGGCGGCCGTATGCAATCGCATGCGCCGGTAGCGGCGCAGCCAGTCGATGTCCGCGACCACGCGCGCGCCGGGTGCGAGCGCCGCGACGCGCGCTTCCTGGCCCGCCTCGGGCACGTGCACGGCATCGTCGGGGGTTGCGCCTTCGAACTTCGCCTTGCGCGTGTCGACGATCGCGATCGTGCTGCCGTCGGGCAGCGTCAGCGTGCCGCTGTCGCCGGCCTGCCCGCCGCCGAGCGGATAGAACACGGTGCGGTCGAGCCGGATGCCGTCTTCGCCGACGGCCGCGACGACGGCCTCGCACTGCGTCAGATAGGCATCGTCGCGAAACAGGGCCTGGGTCATCATCGGGCGAACCTCGTATCGATGGGGAAACGACCAGTGTCGCGCTGCACCGCGCCGGCCGCCCAGACGCAGTTCGCCCGGCGTCCGGACAGCGGCGTACCGGTCGATCAACCGGGCCGGTTGCGCATCCAGTCGGCCGTGTCGTAGAACGAATGCATGAGCCGTTCGCGCAGCGGCTCGGGCAACCCGACGTCCTCCATCGCCCACGCCATGCAGCGCAGCCACTGATCGCGCTCGACCGACGCGATCGGGAACGGCAGGTGCCGGGCGCGCAGCCGCGGATGGCCGAACCGGCTGATGTAGTGATCGGGGCCGCCGAGCCAGCCGCACAGGAACCAGAACAGCTTGTCGCGCGAGCCGTCGAGCGACGCCGGATGCAGCGCGCGAATCTCCGCGAACTCGGGCTCGAGGTCCATCAGGTCGTAAAAACGGTCCACCATCTCGCGCACGCGGGCTTCGCCGCCCACGAGCTCGAACGCCGTCGGCTGCGACGGCGCTTCATCATTCACATCGGTCATACGGATAATCGGAAACGGGATAGTCGGGGCCGCCGGCGACGCTCAGGCGTCGCGCAGCGACTGCAGCGCCGGGCGCCGCAACACATTATGCAGGCTCAGCCAGCCGGCCGCACCGGCGCACGCGACGCCGGCCGCGATGCCGGCCGGCACGAGCCACGGATCGACGGCGAGCCGGAACTCGAACACGCGCGACGCGAGCACCCAGCCGACCGCGATCGCCCCCGCCGCAGCCAGTGCGCCGGCCAGCGCGCCGACGACGATGAATTCCGCGCGCTGCACCGCATTGACCTGCGCGCGCGACGCGCCGAGCGCGCGCAGCAGCGCGGCCTCGCGCACGCGCTCGTCGCGCGAGCCGGCCAGCGCCGTGTACAGCACCAGCACGCCCGCCGCGAGCGTGAACGCAAACAGGAACTGCACCGCGCCGACGACCTGCAGCATCATCCTTTGCAGCTGCGCGAGGATCGGCGCGATGTCGATCGCGGTCAGGTTCGGGTAGCGCGCGATCAGCGGATCGAGCAGCGCCGCCTGCTCGGCCGGCAGGTGGAAGCTCGTCAGGTAGACGGCCGGGAAATCCTTCAGCACCGGCGGCGGCATCAGCACGAAGAAGTTGACGCGGGACGTGCCCCAGTCGAGCTTGCGCACGCTGGTGATCGGCGCATCGACCGTCAGCCCCGTCACGTCGAAGCGCAGCGTGTCGCCCGGCTTCACGTTCAGCGTCTGCGCCAGCCCGGCCTCGATCGAGATCTGCGGGCTGGCCGAATTGCCGAACCAGTCGCCTGCGACGATCCGGTTGTCGGGCGGCAGCTCGGTCGTATACGACAGGTTGAACTCGCGGTCGACGAGCCGGCGCGCCTCGTCGGACGGATACGCGTCCGGGTTCACCGGCTTGCCGTTGATCGCGACGAGCCGGCCGCGCACCGTCGGCGCGGGCACCGCATCGCGCACGCCGTGCGCGGCGAGCCACGCCGCGACGTCGTCGCGCTGGTCGGGCTGGATGTCGATCAGGAACTGGTTCGGTGCATCGGGCGGCATCGACTGCCGCCAGCCGGCGACGAGATCGTTGCGCGTGATCGCGATCAGCAGCAGGCACATCAGGCCCAGCGCGAGCGCGGTGATCTGCAGCGCGCTCGCCGTGCCGCGCCGGTGCAGCGACGCGAGCGCATAGCGCCAGCCGATGCCCGCCGCCACGCGCGCATCGCGCACCGCGCGCGCCGCCGCGTACAGCACGAGCCGGGCGATCAGCGAGAAACCGACCAGGGCGCCGGCGAACCCGCCCGTGACGATCAGCCCGAGCTTCAGGTTGCCCGCCGCGACGATCAGCAGCCCCGCAAACAGCACGACACCGAGCGCATACGCGGCCCACGCGGTGCGCGACGCGTCGCCCCAGTCGCGCCGCAACACGCGCACCGGCGGCACGCGCGTGAGCGGCGCGAGCGGCGGCAACGCGAAGCCGAGCAGCAGCACGAGCGCGGTGCCGATACCGACGAGCGCGGGCCAAAGCGTCGGCGGCGGCAGCGCGACGTCGATCAGGCCGCCGAGCGCCGCCAGGAGCGCCCAGTGGCCGCCGTAGCCGAGCACCGCGCCGGCGACGCCCGAGACGATGCCGAGGCCGGCGAATTCGAGCGCGAACAGCGCGCCGAGCGTGCGCCGGCTCACTCCGAGGCAGCGCATCGTCGCGCAGCCGTCCAGATGGCGCCGCATGTAGCGCTGCGCGGCCATCGCGATCGCGACCGCCGCGAGCAGTGCGGTCAGGAGCGCGACGAGCGTCAGGAAATGGCGCGCACGATCGAGCGTCTGGCGCACTTGCGGCTGGCCTTCCTGCAGCGATTCGAGACCGACGCCGCGCAGCTTGCCGCCGTCGACGCGCCCGTGCGCATAGGCCTCGAAGCGCGCGACGGCCGCCGGGTCGCCGGCGACCAGCAGCCGGTACGTGACGCGGCTGCCGTAGCCGGTGAGCCCGGTCGCGGCAAGCTCGTCCGCGCGCATCATCAGCCGCGGCGAGAAATTGACGAACGAGAAGCCGCGATCGAGTTCGCGGGAGATCGACGCGGCGACCGTGAACGTGCGCAACCCGACACGCACGGTATCCCCCGCCTTCAGATGCAAAGCATCGAGCAGCGCGGGATCGGCCCACACGGTGCCGGGCGCGGGAATCGCGGCCGCCTTGTGCGCGGCGGCGGTGCCGGCCGGCACGATCTCGACCGCGCCGCGCAGCGGATAGCCGGGCGACACGGCCTTCACGGCCGCGAGGCGCGCGGGCGCCGCGTCGCTCGCCTGCCCGCCGGCGGCCGACGCGATCATGCTCGGGAAGATCGCGGTCGTCGCGGTGCGCAGGCCGAGTGCGCGCGCCTCGCGATCGAACGACGGATCGACGGGATGGTCGGCACGCACGACGAAATCGGCGCCGAGCATCTGGCGCGCGTCGCGCTCGAGCCCCTGGCGCAACCGGTCGGCGAGGAAACCGACGCTCGTCAGCGCGGCGACCGCGAGCACCAGCGCGAGCACCAGCAGCGTCAGTTCGCCGGCACGCCAGTCGCGTGCGGTCATCCGTGCGGCCTGGCGGATCAGGTCGTGCCAGCCGAAGCGGCCGGCATGGCCGGGCCGCCCGGCCGGCGAAGGGTCAGGATGCTGCCGCTCGGCGGTTGACGGCGCCTTCAATCGCGCTTGCCCCCGATCGAGTTGAGCCGCGACACCATGTGGTTCGCCATCCCGCGGAAGCCGCCCGACACGCCGCGCCACAGACGCGGCAGCGCCCAGGCCGACGCCGCGATGAACGCCGCGAGCAGCACGAGGAATGCGAGCGGAACGAAGAACGCGAGTGCGAGGCCGCCGAACACGAGGCCGTCTTCGGTGGACGATGCGACCCAGTTCGAGATCGGCTCGGGAGACAGGTTGATCAGCGCGCGCGTGCCGGCCTTCGCGACGTGCGCGGCACCGGCGAGCGAGCCGCCGGCCAGCCCGGCGACCGCGAGCACGGTCGGGTCGGCATGGCCGAGCGCACCGGCGGCCAGCACCGCGCCGGCCGGAATGCGGATGAAGGTGTGGACGGCGTCCCACAGCGAATCGAACGCGGGAATCTTGTCGGCAAGGAATTCGGTGACGGCGAGCACGGCGGCGGCGCCGATGACCCACGGCGACGTCAGCACCGCCAGCGTGTCGGGCAAATGGAGCCAGCCGACCCGCGCGAGCACGCCGGCGATCAGCACCGTCAGGTAAAGGCGCAGCCCGCTCGCCCACGCGAGCCCCGCGCCGAGCGAAATGGCTTCGATCATGGCCCTCTCCTTGCACTTTCCGTGCGCTTTGCCGATTGATCGGATCGAGTCGGTATGACCGGCCGCGCGGCGCGTGGCAACCGGTGCCGCCTGCCGGGAACGGCGCAGCGGCATTCAGGCCCGAATGCGTTCCATTATAGACAGGCTGGCAGGCGGGCCGCCGCAATTCCGCAGTGCGTCACGGCCGGGCGCGGGCGCCGGCCGGCACGGCGGCGTCACGCAGCCGACGACAGCTTCAGGCCGATCAGCCCGAGCACGATCAGCGACGCGCTCGCGACGCGGGCGGCGGTGAGCGCCTCGCCCATCATCACGATCCCGAACACGAACGCGCCGACCGCGCCGATGCCCGTCCATACCGCATACGCGGTGCCGAGCGGCAACTGGCGCATCGCGACCGCGAGCAGCCCGAAGCTGGCGAGCGCCGCCACGATCGTCACCACCGACGGTCCGAGCTTCGTGAAACCCTCGGACGATTTCATGCCGGCCGCCCAGGCCACTTCCAGCAAACCGGCGATCAACAACCATACCCACGCCATCTCGACGTACTCCGGATCGGATGGGGCCGTCCCCGTTGAAGCGAATGGCCCGGGGTCGTCCCCGGGCGGCGCCGAGTATAACAAGACGCTTACGGGCATGCCGGATGCACCGGCCGGGGGCGAACGGAGGGATCGCTGCGACGCATGGCCCGCGCGCCGCCGCCCGGCCTGCCCGGTCTCAGTTCGACACGCGTTTGGCGCCGCCGCCGCCGACGCAGCGGTCGTCGCGGTACAGCGCCCATTCGTCGCACACCCGGCCGTCCTTGAACACGCACATGCCGACCTGCCCGCTCGACAGGTTGCGGATCACGTGGCGGCCGCCGAGCTTCTCGCAGTTGACCGACGCGGGATTGGCGAGCGCCTGTTGCGGCGCCGAAGGCTGCTGCCCGGGCGGCAGCGGCTGAGCAAACGCGCCGGGCGCAGCGAGCGCCAGCGCACAGATGACGACCAGACGGACGGACATTGCACGCTCCTCGATTTCGTTCGCGGAACGGTCAGCATAGCGGGGAATCCGTGGCCGGTGTGCGCGGCCCGCTCATGCGGCGGCAATGTCGCGCCGAAGCAACTTCACCGGCGTGCGGCCTTGCATTCC
Organism: Burkholderia sp. BCC1988; assembly: GCF_905339895.1. Lineage (NCBI taxonomy): Bacteria > Pseudomonadati > Pseudomonadota > Betaproteobacteria > Burkholderiales > Burkholderiaceae > Burkholderia > Burkholderia sp. BCC1988. The sequence goes on along the minus strand of NZ_CAJPHA010000019.1, from coordinate 106,423 downwards.
GGCCGCATCGCGCGGCATGCCGCGGACGTCACGCAGCGCCGACGAGCCGGTAGCCGACGCCCGTTTCGGTGACGATATGCTCGGGTTGCGCGGGATCGCGCTCGAGCTTCTGGCGCAGGTGCGCCATGTAGATGCGCAGATAGTGATGGCTCTCGACGTGCGACGGCCCCCACACGTCGCGCAGCAGCTGGCGATGCGTGAGCACGCGCCCCGCGTGCCGCACGAGCGTCGCGAGCAACCGGTACTCGAGCGGCGTCAGGTGCACGATCTCGCCGTCGCGCCACACCTGGCGCAGCGCGAGATCGACGCTCACCGTGCCGAAGCTCACCTTCGGCGACTCGTTCGCGCCGCCCTGGTTGCGCCGGCGCAGTTGCGCGCGGATCCGCGCGCGCAGCTCGGACACGCCGAACGGCTTGGTCAGGTAGTCGTCGGCGCCGGCATCGAGCGCGGCGACCTTCTCCTCTTCCTGGGTGCGCGCGGACAGCACGATCACCGGCACCTCGGACCAGCCGCGCAGCTCGCGGATCACGTCGAGGCCATCGGTGTCGGGCAGGCCGAGATCGACGATCACGAGATCGGGCTTGCGGGTCGCCGCGTCGATCAATCCCTGCTTGCCCGTCTCCGCCTCGAACACGGCGATGTCCTCCTCTTCGAGCGCGGCGCGCACGAAGCGGCGGATCTGTTTTTCGTCCTCGATCAGGACGACGGTCAGGCTCGGTTCACTCATGATCTGGCAATGGCTCGGAGGGAGACGACGCGCCGGGCACGTCGATTTCGTCGTCGGGTACGGCAGGCACGGCCGGCGGCGTGTCGACCGGCAGCGTGAACCAGAAGCGCGCGCCCGTCACGCGGCCGTCGGGCGCGGTACGGTTGAGCGCGCCGATTCTACCGCCATGCGCCTCGACGATCGCGCGGCAGATCGCGAGGCCGAGCCCGATGCCCGGCGTCGCCGATTCCTTCTCGCCGCGCGTGAACTTGTCGAAGATCCGCGTTTCCATCCCGGCCGGCAGGCCCGGGCCGTGATCGTCGACGTGCACGCGCACGAAGGGCTGGCCGTCGTCGGTCACGCGTTCGGCGCCGATGTCGATCGGCGCGTCGGCCGGTGTGTACTTCGCCGCGTTCTCGAACAGGTTGGTGAACAGCCGCTCCATCAGCACCGCGTCCATCTGCAGGAGCGGCAGGTCGGCCGGCAGCGACACGCGCGCCGGATGCCGCGCGAGCACGCGCTTGCATGCGGCGAGCGCGGCGCCGACGGTTTCCTCGAGCAGCGACCACTGGCGCTTGAGCTGCAGGCTGCCGGCCTGCAGCCGCGCCATGTCGAGCAGGTTGGTGACGATGCCCGTCATCCGCAGCGCCTCGTCGTGGATCGCGTCGACCAGCTCGCCCTCGCGCTGCGCGAAGCGTTCGGCCGCCGCGGCGTCGCCGTCCTGCGCGGCCGCGCGACCGTTCGCGAGCATCGACGAAAAGCCGACGATCGTCGTGAGCGGCGTGCGCAGGTCGTGCGAGATCGCCGACAGCAGCGAGTTGCGCAGCCGCTCGGATTCCATGTTGACGAGCGCGTCGCGCGCGATCTCGACGTAGTGCACGCGTTCGAGCGCAAGCGCGATCTGCGCGGCGAACGCGTCGAGCATCCGCTGCTGCTCGGGCACCTCGAGTTCGCGCGGCTCGCGCGACGCGACCGCGAGCACGCCGCGCGTGCGCATCGGCGCCTTCAGCGGCAGGTACAGCGCGGCGGCGGCGGGCAGCGTGTCGGTGCCGCGGCCGGCCGGTTTCTGCTGGTCGTACACCCACTGGCCGACGTCGCTGTCGAGATCCGCGCCCGTCAGCGTGACGGCCGCGTCGGGTTCCTCGATCTTCTGCCGCACCTGGTCCGCGCTGTCGGGCAGCAGGAACGCGACGCGCGCGCGGAACACCTCGCCCACGTGGCGGCTGCCGATCTCGACGATCTGCTCGGTCGTCAGCGCCGCGCCGAGTTCGCGCGCCATCGCGTAGATCGCGCCGGTGCGGCGCTCGCGGCGCTGCGCGATGCTCGCCTGGCGCGTCAGCGTCGACGTCAGGTGGCTGATCACGAGCGACGTCAGCAGCATCCCGAAGAAGGTCAGCAGGTACTGCGTGTCGCTGACCGAGAACGACATGCGCGGCGGCACGAAGAAGAAATCGAACGCGGCGACCGACAGGAACGACTGCAGCACGCCCGGGCCGCGCCCGAGCCGCACGGCCGAGAACACGACGCCGAGCAGGTACAGCATCACGAGGTTCGTGAGGTCGAGCCGCTCGGACACGACGCTCGCGACACCGGTGATCGCCGCGCAGATCGCGGCGGCGTACAGGTAGTGGCGCGGCGGCGAACGCCGCAACCCGAATTGCGCGAACGCGTCGCGCCAGTCGCGTGCGCGCGCGTCGAGCGGCGCCGCGCGCACTTCATCGCTCGCCGACGCGCGGATCAGCATCAGGTCGACGTCGCCCGCGCGTTCGGCGAGCTGTTCGCCGAACGGCCGCGCGAAGCGGCGCGCGAGCCCGACCTTCGGCGAGCCGCCCGCGACGAGCTTCGACACGTTGCGCACCTTCGCATAGCCGATCAGCGCGGCGACCGCGTCGTCGCCCGCGAGCGTGGCCGTCTCCGCGCCGAGCTCGGCCGCGAGTTTCAACGCGTCGAGCGTGCGCTGCCGCCGCGCGTCGGGCAGCCGCTGCAGCCGCGGCGTCTCGACGTACACGGCGATCCAGTCGGCCTTCAGGCTCGCCGCGAGCCGCGCGGCCGCGCGCACGAGCGTCGGCGCCTCGGGGCCCGGCCCGACGCACACGAGCAGCCGCTCGCGCGCCTGCCAGATGCGCTGGATCGAACGGTCGGCGCGGTACTCGCGCATCTGCGCGTCGACGCGATCGGCCGTGCGCCGCAGCGCCAGCTCGCGCAGCGCGATCAGGTTGCCCTTGCGGAAGAAGTTGCGCACCGCGCGCTCGGCCTGCTGCGCGAGATAGACCTTGCCGTCGCGCATCCGCTCGAGCAGCTCCTCGGCCGGCAGGTCGACCAGCGTGACTTCGTCGGCCGCGTCGAACACGCGGTCGGGCACGGTCTCCCACACGCGGATGCCGGTAATCGCGCCGACCACGTCGTTCAGGCTTTCGAGGTGCTGCACGTTGACCGTCGTATAGACGTCGATGCCCGCGTCGAGCAGTTCGTAGACGTCCTGCCAGCGCTTCAGGTGGCGCGCGCCCTGCACGTTCGAATGCGCGAGTTCGTCGACGAGGATCAGTTGCGGCGCGCGCGCGAGCGCGCCGTCGAGATCGAATTCGGCGAGCGTGCGGCCGCGATACTCGATGCGCGCGAGCGGCAGCACGTCAAGGCCGTCGAGCAGTGCGGCGGTTTCGCCGCGGCCGTGGGTCTCGACGATGCCGACGACGACGTCGACGCCGTCCTGCAGCCGCTGGCGCGCGGCCTGCAGCATCGCATAGGTCTTGCCGACGCCGGCGGAAGCGCCGAAGAAGATCTTCAGCTGGCCGCGCCGCTGCTTTTCTTCGTCGCGCTGCAGCTTGTCGAGGAGTTGGTCGGGATCGGGGCGGTTCATGCGTCAGGAAGGCGAAACGCGGGATGGCGAACGAGTACTGTCATTGTGGTTCCAAATCGACGCAAAAGGCAAAGACGGCGCATGCGCCGTCGGACAAGCGCGTGCGGCGCGGATCGGGCCGCGCCGCACGCCGGTTGCCGCGCCGGGAGCCCGGCCGCGCGTTCAGTGCGCGGCCTGCGCCGCGTCGAGCGCGAGGTTCAGCTTCAGCACGTTCACGCGCGGCTCGCCGAGCACGCCGAACTGGCGGCCCGCCGTGTTCGCGGCGACGAGCTGCGCGACCGCGTCGGCGGTCAGCTTGCGCGCCTTCGCGACGCGCTCGACCTGGTACGCGGCGGCGGCCGGCGTGATCTCCGGATCGAGGCCGCTCGCCGACGCCGTCACGAGGTCGACCGGCACGGGCTTCGACATGTCGGTGCCGGCGTCGCGCAGCGCGGCGATGCGCGCCTTCACCTGGTCGGCGAGCGACGGGTTCAGCGGGCCGAGGTTCGAGCCGCCGGAGCCGGTCGCGTTGTACGGCATCGGCGCGGTGGCCGACAGGCGGCCCCAGAAGTACTTCGGCGCGTCGAACTGCTGGCCGATCAGCGCGGAGCCGACCGTGCGGCCGCCCTGCTCGATCAGGCTGCCGTTCGCCTGCGACGGAAACACGGCCTGGCCGAACACGGTCATCACGGCCGGATAGGCGAGCCCCGTCACGGCGGTCAGTACGACAAAGATCACGACGAGCGGGCGAATCAACGTTTTCATGATGGTTCCTTCAAATGCGGCGCATCAGGCCCAGCCGAGCGCGGCGAGCGTCATGTCGATCAGCTTGATGAACGGGAACGGCAGCAGCACGCCGCCGAGGCCGTACACCAGCAGGTTGCGGCGCAGCAGCGACGCGGCGCCGAGCGGCCGGTAAGTGACGCCCTTCAGCGCGAGCGGGATCAGCGCGACGATGATCAGCGCGTTGAAGATCACCGCGGACAGGATCGCGGAGGCCGGCGACGTCAAATGCATGATGTCGAGCACGCGCAGTTGCGGGTACGTCGTCACGAACGCGGCCGGGATGATCGCGAAGTACTTCGCGATGTCGTTCGCGATCGAGAAGGTCGTCAGCGAGCCGCGCGTCATCAGCATCTGCTTGCCGATCTCGACGATCTCGATCAGCTTCGTCGGGTTCGAATCGAGGTCGACCATGTTGCCGGCTTCCTTCGCCGCCTGCGTGCCGGTGTTCATCGCCACCGCCACGTCGGCCTGCGCGAGCGCCGGCGCGTCGTTGGTGCCGTCGCCCGTCATCGCGACGAGGCGCCCCGCCGCCTGATGCTCGCGGATCGTCGCGAGCTTGGTTTCCGGCGTCGCTTCCGCGAGGAAGTCGTCGACGCCCGCTTCCGCCGCGATCGCCGCGGCCGTCAGCCGGTTGTCGCCCGTCACCATCACGGTCTTGATGCCCATCTTGCGCAGTTCCGCGAAGCGCTCCTTGATGCCGCCCTTCACGATGTCCTTCAGCTCGATCACGCCGAGCACGCGCGCCACGCCGTCGTGCAGGTCGGCCACGACGAGCGGCGTGCTGCCGCGGCGCGCGACGTCGTCGACCGCGCGGCGCACTTCATCCGGGAAGCGGCTGCCGTGCGTCTCGACGTAGCGGCGGATCGCATCGGCCGCGCCCTTGCGGATCTCGCGACCCGGGAGATCGACGCCGCTCATCCGCGTCTGCGCGGAGAAGCCGAGGAAGGTCGCATGCAGCTGCGCCATGTCGCGCTGACGGATGTTGAAGCGTTCCTTAGCGAGCACGACGATGCTGCGGCCTTCCGGCGTCTCGTCGGCGAGCGACGACAGCTGCGCGGCATCGGCCAGTGCCTCCTCGCTCACGCCCGGCGCGGGCACGAACATCGACGCCTGGCGGTTGCCGAGCGTGATCGTGCCGGTCTTGTCGAGCAGCAGCACGTCGACATCGCCGGCCGCTTCCACCGCGCGGCCCGACGTCGCGATCACGTTCGCCTGCATCATCCGGCTCATCCCGGCCACGCCGATCGCCGACAGCAGCCCGCCGATCGTCGTCGGGATCAGGCACACCAGCAGCGCGACGAGCGCGGTGATCGTCACTACGTGGCCGGCCTTCATCGCTTCGACCGAGAACATCGAGAACGGCAGCAGCGTCGCGGTCGCGAGCAGCATCACGATCGTCAGCGCGACGAGCAGGATCGTCAGCGCGACCTCGTTCGGCGTCTTCTTGCGCTTCGCGCCTTCGACCATCGCGATCATCCGGTCGAGGAACGCCTCGCCGGGGTTCGCGGTGACCGTCACGACGATCCAGTCGGACAGCACGCGCGTGCCGCCCGTCACCGACGAGAAGTCGCCGCCCGACTCGCGGATCACGGGCGCGGATTCGCCGGTGATCGCCGATTCGTCGACCGACGCGACGCCGTCGACGACTTCGCCGTCGGCCGGGATCACGTCGCCGGCCTCGACCAGCACGACGTCGCCTTTACGCAGGTCCGACGCGGTCGTGATGCGGATCGGCGACTTCGGATGCGGCTCGTTGAGCTTCTTCGCCATCACGTCCTTCTTCGCGCTGCGCAGCGACGCGGCCTGCGCCTTCGAACGCCCTTCGGCGAGCGCTTCGGCGAAGTTCGCGAACAGCACGGTGAACCACAGCCACAGCGCGATCGCGAGGATGAAACCCGCGGGCGCCTCGGCCTGGCCGGCGAGCGCCGCGATCCACAGGATCGTGGTCAGGATGCTGCCGACGTACACGCAGAACATCACCGGGTTGCGGAACTGCGTGCGCGGCGTGAGTTTCTTGAACGAATCCACGATCGCCGGGCGCAGCAGCGCCGGATCGAACATGGACCGTGTTGCGGAATGTTGAGTCATTGCGATCTCTTCAATCTCTTCAGTCTTTGCAAGGTGTCGCCATGCGCTCGTGCGTCATGCGCCCAGCCACATCATCAGATGCTCGACGCCCGGGCCGAGCGCGAGCGCCGGCACGTAGGTCAGCGCGCCCACCAGCATCACGGTGCCGAGCAGCAGCACGACGAACAGCGGGCCGTGGGTCGGCAGCGTGCCGCTCGTCACCGCGATGCGCTTCTTCGCGGCGAGCGAGCCGGCGATCGCCAGCACCGGCACGATCGTGCCGAAGCGGCCGAACCACATCGCGATCGCGGTCATCCAGTTGTAGAACGGCGTGCCGACCGTCAGGCCCGCGAACGCGCTGCCGTTGTTGTTCGCGGCCGAGCTGAACGCGTACAGGATTTCCGAGAAGCCGTGCGGGCCCGGGTTCGCGATGCCGGCCTTGCCTGCATCGGCCAGCACCGCGATCGACGTGCCGACCAGCACCAGCAGCGGCGTGAGCAGCACGACGATCGACACCATCTTCATTTCGTACGACTCGATCTTCTTGCCGACGTATTCCGGCGTGCGGCCGATCATCAGGCCCGCGACGAACACCGCGAGCAGCGCGAACACCAGCATCCCGTAGAGACCGGACCCGACACCGCCGTAGATCACCTCGCCGAGCTGCATCAGCAGCATCGGCACGAGACCGCCGAGCGGCGTCAGCGAATCGTGCATCGTGTCGACCGCGCCGCACGACGCGGCCGTCGTCGCGACCGTGAAGATGCCGGTCTGCGCGATGCCGAAGCGCGTTTCCTTGCCTTCCATGTTGCCGCCCGGCTGCAGCGCGCTCGTCGACTGGTCGACGTGCAGCGCGGCGAGCGTCGGGTTGCCGGCCTGCTCGGCGCTCACCTCGACGCCGATCGCGACCGCAAACGCGACCGTCATCGCCGCGAGCACCGCGATGCCCTGCCGGCGGTCGCCGATCATGCGGCCGAACACGAGGCACAGCGCCGCGGGAATGATCAGGATCGCGAAGATCTGGATGAAGTTCGCGAACGGCGTCGGGTTCTCGTACGGATGCGCGGAGTTCGCGTTGAAGAAGCCGCCACCGTTGGTGCCGAGCATCTTGATCGCTTCCTGCGACGCGACCGGGCCCATCGCGAGTGTCTGCTTCGTCAGCTGCGTCGGCACCGTGACCGCGTTACCCTTGTCGTCCTTCATCGGGTTGCCCTGCGCGTCGAGCTTCGGCGCCGCATAGGTGCTCGTCTGCAGCACCGGCACGTCCTGGTAGGACTTCATGTTCTGGATCACGCCCTGGCTCATCAGCAGCGCGGCGATCACCACCGACATCGGCACGAGCACGTACATCGTCACGCGCGTGAGGTCGACCCAGAAGTTGCCGATCGTCTGCGCGGTGTGACGCGCAAAGCCGCGGATCAGCGCGATCACGACGACGATGCCGGTCGCGGCCGACAGGAAGTTCTGCACGGTCAGGCCAAGCATCTGCGTCAGGTAGCTGACGGTCTGCTCGGGCGTGTAGTCCTGCCAGTTCGTGTTGGTGACGAAGCTGACGGCCGTGTTGAATGCGCCGTCAGTCGTCATCGCGCCGAACTGCTGCGGATTGCCGGGAAGGAAACCCTGCAGGCGCAGCAGGCCGTAGAGAAACAACGCGCCGAGCGCGTTGAATGCGATCGTGGCGACTGCGTAGCGCTTCCAGTTCATCTCGGTGCCGGCGTCGACGCCGGCGATGCGGTACAGCGCGCGCTCGAGCGGTCCGAACACGCGCACGACGCGCGAGCTGCCGTCCATCACGGCCGTCAGGTAGCGCGCGACCGGCACGGCCGCCGCAAGCAGCACGACGATGAACAGCAGCGTCTGCAACAGGTTGTTCGCGTTCATTCGATGTCCTCCGCGCGCAGCAGCGCAAAGACGAGATACGCAAACAGCAGGGCCGTCGAGGCACCCGCCAGCCAAAGCATCCAGGTCATGCGCGCCCCCCGCGGCCGTATTGCACGAGCTTCTCGCAACCGGCAAGCAAACCGAGGATCAGCGCTGTGAACAGCACCAGTGCGCCGATGAAAACCCCATCCATTTTTGTGTTCTCCGTCGTCGAAATCGGACGACTAGAACCTTATGGGAACGCGCGTAAAGGACGGGTCAAAGGTCATCGGGCCGGTATAAAAAACGCGTAAACGCGTGCGGCGCGGGACGGCGGGTGGAACGGCGGACGGGACGGCGGCGGGACAGCGGGCGGGACGTCGGGCGGAACAGCGGACCGAACGTCGGTCGAGACGAAGACTGGACGGACGGCGACCGTCGCCGCCCGCCAGGGTGCGCGCCGGCGCGGTGCCGGCGCGAAGGGATGCGTCAGGGAACGAGGATCGTCGAGCCGGTCGTCTTGCGCGACTCGAGGTCGGCATGCGCGCGGCCGACTTCCGCGAGCGGATAGCGCTGGTTGATGCTCGTCTTCACCTTGCCCGACAGGATCACGTCGAACAGCTCGGCGGCCGCGGCTTCGAGATCGGCGCGCTTCGCGATGTACGAGAACAGCGTCGGCCGCGTGAAGAACAGCGAACCGCGCGACGAGAGCTCCTTCGAGTCGATCGGCGGCAGCGGGCCCGACGCGTTGCCGAAGCTGACGAACAGCCCGAGCGGCGCGAGGCAGTCGAGCGAACCGATGTAGGTGTCCTTGCCGATCGAATCGTAGACGACCGGCACGAGCGCATCGCTCGTGATCGCCCTCACGCGCTGCGTGAAGTTCTCGCGCGTGTAGACGATCGGGTGGTCGCAGCCGTGCGCTTTCGCGAGTTCGGCCTTCTCGTCGGAGCCGACCGTGCCGATCACCGTTGCGCCGAGCGCCTTCGCCCACTGGCAGACCAGCAGGCCGACGCCGCCCGCCGCGGCATGGATCAGGATCGTGTCGCCGGCCTTGACCGGATACGTGCGGCGCAGCAGGTAGTGTGCGGTCAGGCCCTGCAGCATCACCGACGCCGCTGCGTCGTAGCTGACGCCGTCCGGCAGCTTGACGAGGCGGTCGGCGGGCAGCACGCGCTCCTGCGCGTACGCGCCGGGCGACGACCACACATAGGCGACGCGGTCGCCGGGCTTGAATGCGGTCACGTCATCGCCGACCGCCGTCACCTCGCCGGCCGCCTCCATCCCGAGCCCGGCGGGCAACGGCTGCGGATAGAGGCCGGTGCGGAAATACACGTCGATATAGTTGAGCCCGACCGCATGCTGCTTGACGCGGACCTGGCCCGCCTGCGGCTCGCTGACCTCGACGTCGACCCACTTCATCACGTCCGGGCCGCCTGCCTGGTCGTATCGGATTGCTTTCGGCATCGTTTCGCTCCTCGCTTGTCTGGAAATTCGGTTCGGCAAATACGTCGCTGCCCCCGAACGGCGAGGCGGGCAGACGCGGGACACTGCGCGTGATTTTCGCGCGTCGCGCGCGCTCGTGCTGCACGCCGCGGCAATCCCTTCACGACCGTAGGGTCTTCGCGAAAAACGATCGGCACGTGACGTGCATTCCGGCGGATGGCGCGGCATCCGGTCCGTCGCGACCTTGCGCTCGTCTCGCGTGCGGCACGTGCCCCACGTGCAACATTTCGCCACGTTCAAGGAATCATCTTCGGGTCGGACGAATGGCTGTCCATTCAGCGATGGCAAAGCGTCGCCACCCATTGCACCGTGCGGTCCCCCCGCGAAATCATGCGGTCCATGGAGATTTCCGGGATGGTGACCGTGCTATTTTGCTTTGCGCCGAATTCACGAACCCCATGCCATGAACGCCCTTTTCATCCGCAATGCATTTGTTTTCGCATCGTTGTCGGCAGGTATCGGCATCGCGAACGGAGCCGCGCTCCCACGCGTCGACGGTGCGCGGCTGCTCAATGGCATCAGCCGTACGGACAACAATCCGTACGCCGACGCCGAGCGCCACGTCATGACCGGTTATCTGGCCGGCGTGGCCGACATGACCGAAGGCAAGGACTGGTGCGACAACGGGCGCATCAAATCCGGAGAGATCGATTCGGAAGTGATCGGCGGTCTTCGAAAACTGCCGAACGATGCGCTGCGCACAAACGCAGCAGGCCTGATCGCCCGCATCCTGCAGCAGAAATATCCGTGCCGTTGATCGGGGACGATCTGCTTGAAACCACACTTCTCATTACTGAACAGCCACTATCCGGACAACAGGACGGTATCCAGGGAAGCGCTATACGAGGAACTAGGCTGGCAAGACCTGGTCGCCAATCCGGCGTATGCAAATACGTGCGCCATTCGGATCAGCCTGGCACTCGTCAAGAGCGGAATGACATTGCGCGGCGGCCTCGTCATTCAGAAGGGGCCGCACCGTGGACGGCGAATTGAAGCCGGCCAGGCGAGGCTGGCCAACATGCTGGCGGAGCCGGCCTATTTCGGCAAGGCTGAAGTGTTCCGGCGAGACGATGCGACGACCGGCATTGCCGCCAGAAAGGGCGTCGTGGCCTTCTGGAACATCCCCGGATACATGAACGGCCGCGGCGGACACATCGACCTGATCGATGGCGCCCGCGCCCTCTGCAGTTCGGATTGCTACTGGGCTGCATCAACCGTGTGGTTCTGGTCGTTACGATGAGCGACCGGCCGCGATCTCGGGCATCGCAATCCGCGCCTGTTTCGGCGCTATCAACGCTCACCGCCATCCGTCACATGTCATCCACACGACGGATGGCGGCAAGCACGCACACTCACGCGTGCAGAACGCCTAGCAAACGTCCTGCATGTTGCGCGCCAGATCGTCGAGCAGCATCCGCGCGGTCGCGACATTCGTCGCGACCGGCACGTCGTGCACGTCGCATGCGCGCACCAGCGCGGTGATGTCCGGGTCGTGCGGCTGCGCGGTCATCGGGTCGCGCAGGAACACGACGATGTCGACGCGGCCTTCGGCCAGCTCAGCACCGATCTGCAGGTCGCCGCCTTGCGGCCCCGACAGCTTGCGCTCGACCTCGAGCCCGTGCGCGGCGGCGATGCGGCCGCCCGTGGTGCCGGTCGCGACCAGCCGGCATTGCGCGAGCGTCGCGCGGTACTGGCCCGCGAGCGCGACGATCTCGTCCTTCTTCGCGTCGTGCGCAATCAGTGCGATGCGGGGTTTGCTCATCTCCGTTTCCTTCGTGGGTCGATTGTTGTCGTATGTTTGAACGGCGGTGCGCGCGTCAGAACGTGCCCGGATACGCGCCGCCGTCGAGCAGCCAGTTCTGCCCGGTGATATAGCCGGCATGCACGCTGCAGAGGAACGCGCACGCCGCGCCGAATTCGGCGCGCGTGCCGAGGCGCCCGGCCGGGATTTCCTTCGCGCGCCGCGCGCGCATCTCGTCGACGCTCACGCCCTGCGCCTTCGCCGACGCGGCGAGCGTCGTCGCGATCCGGTCGGTGTCGAACAGCCCGGGCAGCAGGTTGTTGATCGTCACGCCCTGCCCCGCGACCTTGCGCGACAGCCCCGCGACGAAGCCGGTCAACCCCGAGCGCGCGCCGTTCGACAGCGCGAGCACGTCGATCGGCGCCTTCACGGCCGAGCTCGTGATGTTGACGATCCGGCCGAAGCCGCGGCCGATCATCCCGTCGACGGTCGCGCGGATCAGCTCGATCGGCGTCAGCATGTTCGACTCGAGCGCGCGGATCCAGTCGTCGTGCGAGAAATCGCGGAAATCGCCGGGCGGCGGCCCGCCGGCATTCGTCACGAGAATGTCCGGCTGCGGGCACGCGGCGAGCGCGGCCGCGCGGCCGTCGGGCGTCGTGATGTCGCAGGCGACGGCGGTGATCGACACGTTCGACCCGGCGCGGATCTCCTCCGCGGTTTCCTCCAGCGTGTCGCGCGTGCGCGCGACGATCACGAGGTTCACGCCCTCGGCGGCCAGCGCTTCCGCGCAGCCGCGCCCGAGCCCCTTGCTCGCCGCGCACACGAGCGCGGTCTTTCCTGCGATGCCGAGATCCATCGTCGATTCCTTTATGGCGACGCGCGCCGGACGGGCCGGGTCGCCGACGGGTCGCAGGCCGGTTCGCCGGGCGGGCGAACGGTCGCGAACGCAGGCGAGCGGGCGAACACGGCGCGCGGATTGTCGTGAGACGTCGATAATATCCGGATCACGTGGCGCGCCTTGGTAAAATTGCGGCTATGAGCGGCGGCCGGCCTGGCGCCGGCGCCGCCCCCGATCCCCTTTTGCCGCCAAGGCACTCCGTCATGAAACAGGACAGCCGTTTCCCGAATCTCTTCATCACCGATCACCCGCTGATCCAGCACAAGCTGACCCACATGCGCGACAAGGACACGTCGACGCGCACGTTCCGCGAACTGCTGCGCGAGATCACGCTGCTGATGGGCTACGAGATCACCCGCAACCTGCCGATCACGACCAAGCGGGTCGAAACCCCGCTGGTGGCGGTCGACGCACCGGTGATCGCGGGCAAGAAGCTCGCGATCGTGCCCGTGCTGCGCGCCGGCATCGGGATGTCGGATGGCCTGCTCGACCTGGTGCCGTCCGCGCGCGTCGGCCACATCGGCGTGTACCGCGCGGAAGATCACCGCCCGGTCGAATACCTGGTGCGCCTGCCCGATCTCGAGGATCGCATCTTCATCCTGTGCGACCCGATGGTCGCGACCGGCTATTCGGCCGTGCACGCGGTCGACGTGCTCAAGCGCCGCAACGTGCCGGCCGCGAACATCATGTTCGTCGCGCTGGTCGCCGCGCCCGAGGGCGTGCAGGTGTTCCAGGACGCGCACCCGGACGTGAAGCTGTTCGTCGCGTCGCTCGACTCGCACCTGAACGAGCATGCGTACATCGTGCCGGGCCTGGGCGACGCGGGCGACCGCCTGTTCGGCACCAAGAACTGACAGACGGCGCCGCCGGGCCGCGCGGCCCGGCACGCCGCAACGGCCCGCCCGGCCGTTCGGCCATGCGCGGCGGCCCCGAAGCGACGGTCGCCGCGTGATAAAATCACGTTCCACTCGACACGCGCGGCCCCGCGGCTTCATGCCCGCCCAGACGGCCGCCGATTCAACGACACATTGGCACAATCGCCCGCGCAGCGCGCCCGGGCACGGAGAAAGGTATGGCTGGTCATTCGAAATGGGCCAACATCAAGCATAAGAAGGCAGCGGCCGACGCGAAGCGCGGCAAGATCTGGACCCGACTGATCAAGGAAATCCAGGTCGCGGCCCGCCTCGGCGGCGGCGACGCGAGTTCGAACCCGCGCCTGCGTCTCGCGGTCGACAAGGCGGCCGACGCGAACATGCCGAAGGACAACGTCAAGCGCGCGATCGACCGCGGCGTCGGCGGCGCGGACGGCGCGAACTACGAAGAAATCCGTTACGAAGGCTACGGCATCAGCGGCGCGGCGATCATCGTCGACACGCTGACCGACAACCGCACCCGCACAGTCGCGGAAGTCCGTCACGCATTCTCGAAGTTCGGCGGCAACATGGGCACCGACGGTTCGGTCGCGTTCATGTTCGATCACGTCGGCCAGTTCCTGTTCGCGCCCGGCACGTCGGAAGACGCGCTGATGGAAGCGGCGCTCGAAGCCGGCGCGGACGACGTCAGCACGAACGACGACGGCTCGATCGAAGTGCTGTGCGACTGGCAGGCGTTCTCGGCAGTGAAGGACGCGCTCGAAGCCGCGGGCTTCAAGGCCGAACTCGCCGAAGTGACGATGAAGCCGCAGAACGAAGTCGAATTTACCGGCGACGATGCGGCGAAGATGCAGAAGCTCCTGGACGCGCTCGAGAACCTCGACGACGTGCAGGAGGTGTATACGAACGCCGTCATCGTCGAGGAATGAGATGCCGGCCGCCGAGCGCAGCGTTGCGACGGCGGCCCGACCGATTTCGCGGCCGGCGCGCCTGAGCGTGCCGGCCGCCCTGTTTTCTAGTCTGCGGGGAATCCCATGAAACTACTCGTCGTCGGTTCCGGCGGTCGCGAACATGCACTGGCGTGGAAGCTCGCGCAGTCGCCGCGCGTCCAGATGGTCTACGTCGCGCCCGGCAATGGCGGCACGGCGCAGGACGAGCGTCTGAAGAACGTCGACATCACGTCGCTCGACGCGCTGGCCGATTTCGCGGAAAGCGAAGGCGTCGCGTTCACGCTCGTCGGGCCGGAAGCGCCGCTCGCGGCCGGCATCGTCAACCTGTTCCGCGCGCGCGGCCTGAAGGTGTTCGGCCCGACCCGCGAAGCCGCGCAACTCGAAAGCTCGAAGGATTTCGCGAAGGCGTTCATGAAGCGCCACGGCATCCCGACCGCCGACTACGAAACCTTCTCCGACGCGGCTGCCGCCCACGCGTACCTCGACGCGAAGGGTGCGCCGATCGTCGTGAAGGCCGACGGCCTCGCGGCCGGCAAGGGCGTCGTCGTCGCGATGACGCTGGAAGAAGCGCACGCCGCGGTCGACATGATGCTGTCGGGCAACAAGCTGGGCGACGCCGGCGCGCGCGTCGTGATCGAGGAATTCCTCGATGGCGAGGAAGCGAGCTTCATCGTGATGGTCGACGGCAAGCACGCGCTGGCGCTGGCTTCGAGCCAGGACCACAAGCGCCTGCTCGATGAGGACCGCGGCCCGAACACGGGCGGCATGGGCGCCTACTCGCCCGCGCCGATCGTCACGCCGCAGATGCACGCACGCGTGATGCGCGAAATCATCATGCCGACGGTGCGCGGGATGGAGAAGGACGGCATCCGCTTCACGGGCTTCCTGTACGCAGGCCTGATGATCGACAAGGAAGGCAATCCGCGCACGCTGGAATTCAACTGCCGGATGGGCGACCCCGAGACGCAGCCGATCATGGCGCGCCTGAAGAGCGATTTCTCGAAGGTCGTCGAACAGGCGATCGCGGGCACGCTCGACACGGTCGAGCTCGACTGGGACCGCCGCACCGCGCTCGGCGTCGTGCTGGCCGCGCACGGCTATCCGGACGCGCCGCGCAAGGGCGACCGCATCAACGGGATCCCGGCCGAGACCGAACAGGCCGTGACGTTCCATGCGGGCACGACGCTCGACGGCGACAAGCTGACGACGTCCGGCGGCCGTGTGCTGTGCGTGGTCGGCCTCGCCGATTCGGTGCGCGAAGCGCAGCAGCATGCGTACGACACGATCAACCAGATCAATTTCGAAGGCATGCAGTACCGCCGCGACATCGGCTTCCGCGCGCTGAATCGCAAGAACACGTAACGCCCTGACCGCCGCTTTGCCGTCGCAAACGGCGGCCTCCTCTGCCGGGGTTCGATAGAATGCCCGGCAGATGCCTTTTTTACGGCCCCCGCTTCGCGCGGGGGCAGCCAGTCCAGACATGACCGATTCGACCTACGACGTGGCGCGCGTGCGCACGTATCTCCAGGGCCTGCAGACACGCATCGCCGACGCGCTCGGCGCGCTCGACGGCACGCCGCTCGCGACCGACGCGTGGCAGCGCGGGCCCGAGGAGCGCCTGCGCGGCGGCGGCTGCACGCGGATTCTCGAAGGGGGCCGCGTGTTCGAGCGCGCGGGGATCGGTTTTTCCGACGTCGCGGGCGATGCGCTGCCGCCGTCGGCGAGCGCCGCGCGCCCGCAGCTGGCCGGCCGTGGCTTCGAGGCGCTCGGCGTGTCGCTCGTGCTGCATCCGCGCAACCCGTACTGCCCGACCGTGCACATGAACGTGCGGATGCTGATCGCGACGAAGCCCGGCGAGGCGCCGATCTTCTGGTTCGGCGGCGGCATGGATCTGACACCGGTTTATCCGTTCGAGGACGACGCGCGGCATTTCCACCAGACCTGCAAGGACGCGCTCGATCCGTTCGGCGCCGAGCTCTACCCGCGCTTCAAGACGTGGTGCGACGAGTATTTCTTCCTGAAGCACCGCAACGAGACGCGCGGCATCGGCGGGATCTTCTTCGACGATTTCTCCGAGCCCGGATTCGAACGCTCGTTTGAGATGATGCAAAACGTCGGCGACGCGTTCCTGAACGCGTACCTGCCGATCGTCGAACGCCGTGTCGCGCTGCCGTACGGCGAGCGCGAACGCGACTTCCAGGCTTACCGGCGCGGCCGCTACGTCGAATTCAACCTCGTGTTCGACCGCGGCACGCTGTTCGGGCTGCAAAGCGGCGGCCGGACCGAGTCGATCCTGATGTCGATGCCGCCGGTCGCGCACTGGCGTTACGACTGGCAGCCTGAGCCGGGCTCGCCGGAAGCGCGCCTGAGCGAGTTCCTCGTGCCGCGCGACTGGGTCTGAGCCCGTCGCGCCCCGCCGCCTCAAGAACAGGACACGTTTTTCTGGACACCACCACCCGCCCCGCCCCGCAGCCGCTGTCACGTCGTATCGGCCTGCTGGGCGGCACGTTCGATCCGATCCACGACGGCCACCTCGCGCTCGCGCGCCGGTTCGCCGACGTGCTCGGCCTGACCGAGCTCGCGCTGCTGCCCGCCGGGCAGCCGTACCAGAAGCGCGACGTGTCGGCCGCCGAGCACCGGCTCGCGATGACGCGCGCCGCTGCCGGCTCGCTGTCGCTGCCCGGCGTGACGGTCACCGTCGCGACCGACGAGATCGAGCACGCGGGGCCGACCTATACGGTCGAGACGCTCGCACGCTGGCGCGAGCGGATCGGCCCCGATGCGTCGCTGGCGCTGCTGATCGGCGCCGACCAGCTGGTGCGGCTCGACACGTGGCGCGACTGGCGCAAGCTGTTCGACTACGCGCACGTGTGCGCGTCGACGCGCCCGGGC
This sequence comes from Burkholderia sp. BCC1988, assembly GCF_905339895.1. Classification (NCBI taxonomy): domain Bacteria; kingdom Pseudomonadati; phylum Pseudomonadota; class Betaproteobacteria; order Burkholderiales; family Burkholderiaceae; genus Burkholderia; species Burkholderia sp. BCC1988. The sequence continues at coordinate 89,312 of NZ_CAJPHA010000019.1, read as the reverse complement.
TTCGACCTCGGCGCGGCGCCGCCGGACGTCGCGCAGGAAATCGCGCGGCGGCAGGCCGGTGCCGACGTGCTGAAGGCGACGCCGGCCGGCCACCTGCTGATCGACACGACGCTGGCGTTCGATATCGCCGCAACCGACATCCGCGCGCACCTGCGCGAATGCATCGCGCGTCACGCGCAAATGCCCGATGCGTCGGCCGAGCATGTGCCGGCCGCCGTCTGGGCCTATATTCTTCAACATCGTCTCTACCATTCCTGATTCCATGGATATCCGCAAACTGCAGCGCGTGATCGTCGACGCTCTCGAAGACATCAAGGCGCAAGACATCAAGGTGTTCAACACCAGCCACCTGACCGAACTGTTCGACCGCGTGATCGTCGCGTCGGGCACGTCGAACCGCCAGACCAAGGCGCTCGCATCGAGCGTGCGTGACAAGGTCAAGGAAGCCGGCGGCGACATCGTCAGCTCCGAGGGCGAAGACACCGGCGAATGGGTGCTGGTCGACTGCGGCGACGCGATCGTGCACATCCTGCAACCGGCGCTGCGCCAGTACTACAACCTCGAGGAAATCTGGGGCGACAAGCCCGTGCGGATGAAGCTCGGCGGCGGCAAGGGTCCGAACGGTCTCGCTACCGCCAGCGAAGACGAGGACGACGAGGAAGAAGCGCCCGCACGCCCGGCGCGCAAGACGGCTGCCCGCCGCCGCTGAGCCGCAGCGAGTCGCCCCGATGAAGCTTTTCATCCTCGCGGTCGGCCACAAGATGCCCGGCTGGATCGCGTCCGGCTTCGACGAATACACGAAGCGGATGCCGCCCGAGCTGCGCATCGAGCTGCGCGAGATCAAGCCCGAACTGCGTTCGGGCGGCCGCAGCGCGGAAAGCGTGATGGCGGCCGAGCGGCAGAAGATCGAGGCCGCGCTGCCGAAGGGCGCACGCATCGTCGCGCTCGACGAGCGCGGCCGCGACTGGACCACCATGCAGCTCGCGCAGGCGCTGCCCGGCTGGCAGCAGGACGGCCGTGACGTCGCGTTCGTGATCGGCGGCGCCGACGGGCTCGATCCGGAACTCAAGGCGCGCGCCGACCTGCTGCTGCGCATCTCGAGCATGACGCTGCCGCACGGAATGGTGCGCGTATTGCTTGCCGAACAGCTTTACCGCGCGTGGAGCATCACGCAGAATCACCCCTACCATCGCGCATGACGTGCCGTCCTCGGGACGCGCGCCGCGCGCGCTCAACGAGATAACGACACCATGCCGTCCAGCACGCCCCCTGCCCTTTTCCCGACCCTTTACCTCGCTTCGCAAAGCCCGCGCCGCCAGGAGCTGCTGCAGCAGATCGGCGTGCGCTTTGAATTGCTGCTGCCGCGCCCCGACGAGGACGCCGAGGCGCTCGAAGCCGAGCTGCCCGGCGAAGCCGCCGATGCGTACGTGCAGCGCGTGACCGTCGCGAAGGCCGAGGCCGCGCGCTCGCGTCTCGTCGCGAGCGGCAAGCCGGCCGCGCCGGTGCTGGTTGCGGACACCACGGTGACCATCGACGGCGCGATCCTCGGCAAGCCGGCCGATTCCGACGACGCGCTCGCGATGCTGACCCGCCTCGCAGGCCGCGAACACGAGGTGCTGACCGCCGTCGCGGTGGTCGGCGCCGACGGCGAACTGCTGCCGCCCGCGCTGTCGCGCTCGTCGGTGCGCTTTTCGGCCGCGCCGCGCGACGCGTTCGAGCGCTACGTCGAGACCCGCGAACCGTTCGGCAAGGCGGGCGCCTACGCGATCCAGGGACGCGCGGCCGAATTCATCGAGCGAATCGACGGTTCCCATTCGGGTATCATGGGTCTGCCCCTTTTTGAGACTGCCGCGTTGCTGCGCACCGCGCGCGTCGCCTTCTGAATCGCACCATGAACGAAGAAATCCTGATCAACCTCACGCCGCAGGAAACGCGGGTCGCACTCGTCCAGCAAGGCGCGGTGCAGGAGCTTCACGTCGAGCGCACGCTGTCGCGCGGGCGGGTCGGCAACATCTACCTCGGCAAGGTCGTGCGCGTGCTGCCCGGCATGCAGTCGGCGTTCATCGACATCGGTCTCGAGCGCGCGGCGTTCCTGCACGTCGCCGACATCTGGCATCCGCGCCTCGCGGGCGAGCCGCAGTCGGGCGCGCCGCACCAGCCGATCGAGAAGACCGTGTTCGAAGGCCAGACGCTGATGGTCCAGGTAATCAAGGATCCGATCGGCACGAAGGGCGCCCGACTGTCGACGCAGGTCAGCATCGCGGGCCGCACGCTCGTCTACCTGCCGCAGGAGCCGCACATCGGCATCTCGCAGAAGATCGAGAGCGAGGCCGAGCGCGAGGCCGTGCGTGCGCGGCTGACCGCCGTGATCCCGCCGGACGAGAAAGGCGGCTACATCGTGCGCACGATCGCCGAGGACGCGACCTCCGACGAACTGGCCGGCGACGTCGCCTACCTGCGCAAGACCTGGACGACCATCGTGGCCCAGGCGCAGCGGCTGCCGGCGACGAGCCTGCTGTACCAGGATCTCGATCTCGCGCAGCGCGTGCTGCGCGATTTCGCGAACGACGACACGACGCGCATCCAGGTCGATTCGCGCGAGACGTACCAGCGCCTCGCGGAATTCGCGAACGAATTCACACCGGCGGTGAGCCCGAAGCTGCATCACTACACCGGCGAGCGGCCGCTGTTCGACCTGTACAACATCGAGACGGAGATCCAGCGCGCGCTGTCGCGCCGCGTCGACCTGAAGTCGGGCGGCTACCTGATGATCGACCAGACCGAGGCGATGACGACGATCGACGTGAACACCGGCGGCTACGTCGGCGCGCGCAACTTCGACGACACGATCTTCAAGACCAACCTCGAGGCCGCGCATACGATCGCGCGGCAGCTGCGGCTGCGCAACCTCGGCGGGATCATCATCATCGACTTCATCGACATGGAGAACGCCGAGCATCGCGACGCGGTGCTGTCCGAGTTGAAGAAGGCGCTGTCGCGCGACCGCACGCGCGTGACGGTCAACGGCTTCTCGCAGCTCGGGCTCGTCGAGATGACGCGCAAGCGCACGCGCGAATCGCTCGCGCACGTGCTGTGCGAGCCGTGCCCGACCTGCCAGGGCAAGGGCCAGGTGAAGACGTCGCGCACGGTGTGCTACGACATCCTGCGCGAGATCCTGCGCGAGTCGCGCCAGTTCAATCCGCGCGAATTCCGCGTGATCGCCGCGCAACAGGTGATCGACCTGTTCCTCGACGAGGAGTCGCAGCATCTCGCGATGCTGATCGACTTCATCGGCAAGCCGGTGTCGCTGCAGGTCGAGTCGAACCTGAGCCAGGAGCAATACGACATCGTGTTGATGTAAGGTCATGCGCGGCGATCTCCGAATCGGGAGATCGCCCCCCACCCTTGCCGCGGGCATCGAGCAAAAATATCAATTGGCACGCCGAGCTTCGAGGGCTCGGGCAACGTAAGCGCCCCCGGGCGAGCGAAGCACGGCCGCTTGATTTCAACTTTGGTCACTGAGCATTTGACGCACCGCAGCAGTGTCACTATAATTCGCGCCGCGGGGTGGAGCAGTCTGGCAGCTCGTCGGGCTCATAACCCGAAGGTCATAGGTTCAAATCCTATCCCCGCAACCAAACATCGAAGCCCGCTTTGCGACAGCAAGCGGGCTTTTTGCATTTCGCCGATTCGCTGGTTCGTATCGCTCGACTCGAAGCCGCCGGCGCTGGCAAAGCCGAAGACGCTCGCCATCCCTGTATCATTCGGTCACGCGTGCAATCAGCCGCCGGCCGAGCCGCACCGCGAAAGCCAAGTCGATCGATTGTTCAACGATGGTTTTCTGATCGGCCGCGCGACAGCACGAGATCGCGACGACGCAACGCTCGCCCCTTTCGCGACCGGCCGGACCGCGCGGCACGTCGGGACAGTGCCCGCAGCGGCCGCCGCGCTATCCTTTCCCACCTCACATTCACTCACCACACACCATGAGCCAACGCCACAACCGCCGCCAGCGCAAGAAACTCCACATCGCCGAGTTCCAGGAACTCGCGTTCAACGCGGCCGCGCAATACCGCAACGAGCTGTCCGACCTCGAGCGTGGCCAGCTGATCGATGCGTTCATCGATTTCGTCGAAGCGAACGGGCTGCTGACCGTCGCCTCCGCTGACGAAGGGATCGGCGCCTACGTGATCTCCGGCGCGCCGCGCGGCACGACCACCGACGCCGACCGCGAGAACGTGCGGGCGTGGCTGGCCGCACGTCCGGAGCTGACCGACGTCCGGGTCAGCGAATTCACCGACGCGTGGTATCCGGACGCCTGACGCTCCGTTTTCTCCCTGCTTCATGCAGCGCCCGCGCCCGCCCGCCATGACGGCGGCGGGCCGGGGCGGCACCCGTGTGAGCCGCCCCTCATCCGCCGGCCTTCCCCGTCGCCCGACTGCGACGCGACGGCCGCCGATCCCTACCTTTCCCCGACAGTCCGCCTCCAGCAAGCCATCGAAATCGGCCCTGAAAGGAAGACACGTTAAACTCTCACCTCGCGTGGTGCGCCGCCCGCACCCGCCATCCATCGCCAGCCGCGCGCCTCCGGGCCCGGCCCCCGACCCATGGAGTGAGTGTCAATGAGCGGCGGATTTCCGTTTCCCGCATCCCGCATGTCGTTCCCGTCCTCGACGGTCTTCCTCGTTCTCGCCGCCGCGCTGCTGTCCGGCTGCGGGCTGCTGCCGACGCAGAATCCGCCCGCGCCGATCAGCGAAGCGCTCGTCGAGCCCGTCGAGGAAACCGCCGGCGAACCGCTGACGATGCCGCCCGTGCCGGCGCCGACGCAGCCGGAAGCGCCGGAAGCACCGAAGAAACCGCACCGCGAAGTGACGCGGCCGAAACCCGTGCAGCGCCCCGAAACACCGACGCCTCCGCCACCACCGCCCGCCCCGATCGTCGCGACGCGCCCGCTCGACCGCACGCAGATCCATGCGCTGCTCGACAGCGAGGTCGCGCGCCGCAACGGCAAGGTGATCGGCCGCGCGGTCGACATGGTGGCCGACGCGAGCGGCAAGCCGCGCGAGATGATCGTCAACCTGCAGGGCTTCATGGGTGTCGGCGACCGCAAGGTCATCTTCCCGTGGAACGTGTTCCGCTTCACGCCGGGCGGCAAACAGGAGCCGATCGTGCTCGACGTGCCGTCGGGCGACCTGCCTCCGGCCGCGCGGCCGAAGGCCGTGCCGCTGTCGGGTTCGGCCGCGGCGTCGCCCGCGACGCGACTGCCGATGCTCGACAGCGATGTCGAGCGCCCGAACGGCACGAAGATCGGCCGGATCGTCGACGTGCTGATCGACCGCGCCGCGCAGCCGCAGGCGGTCGTGCTCGACCTCGGCGGGCTCGTCAATACCGACCGCCGCTCGATCGCCGCGAGCTGGGGCGCGCTGCGCTTCGTCACGCGCGACAAGGCGCTGCATCCGCAGCTCGACCTGAACGATGCGCAGATCAAGGCGTCGCCACCCTACGCGGCCGACAAGCCGATCATCGCGGTCTTCCCGCCCGTTGCCCCGGCACCGGTGCCGGCTTCGTCTGCGAGTGCCACCCGATGACGATCAAGCATTCCGTCAGCGTGCGCAGTCTGCGGTCCCTCGACTGGCTCAACTTTTTCGTTGCAAACGTTCAAACCGGGTTCGGTCCGTTCATCGCGTCCTACCTCGCGTCGCACAAGTGGACGCAGGGCGAGATCGGCATGGTGCTGTCGATCGGCACGATCAGCGCGATGGTCAGCCAGGTGCCGGGCGGCGCGGCCGTCGATGCGCTGAAGAACAAGAAAGGCGCGGCCGCGTGGGCGATCGCGGCCATCATCCTGTCCGCGGTGCTGCTCGCGTCGAGCCCGACGATCGTGCCGGTGATCGCGGCCGAGGTGTTCCACGGCTTCGCGAGCTGCATGCTCGTGCCGGCGATGGCCGCGATCTCGTTCTCGCTGGTCGGCCGTGCCGATCTCGGCGACCGGCTCGGCCGCAACGCACGCTGGGCGTCGATCGGCAGCGCGGTCGCGGCGGGCCTGATGGGGCTCACCGGCGAGTATTTCTCCGCGCGCGCGGTGTTCTGGCTGACCGCCGTGCTGGCGTTGCCCGCGCTGTTCGCGCTCGCGATGATCCAGCCGACCCACGAAGTGATCCCGCAATCGTCGAAACCCGACGATCACGACGAAGGCGAGCACCGCGAGACGCTGCTCGAACTGCTGCGCGATCGCCGGATGCTGATCTTCGCGGCGTGCGTCGTGCTGTTCCACCTGTCGAACGCGGCGATGCTCAACCTCGCGGCCGGCGAAGTGACGGCCGGGATGGGCGAGAACGTGCAGCTCGTGATCGCCGCGTGCATCATCGTGCCGCAGGCGATCGTCGCGATGCTGTCGCCGTGGGTCGGCCGTTCCTCGCAACGCTGGGGACGCCGGCCGATCCTGCTGCTCGGCTTCTCCGCGCTGCCGGTGCGCGCGCTGCTGTTCGCCGGCGTGAGCAGCCCGTACCTGCTCGTGCCGGTGCAGATGCTCGACGGCATCAGCGCGGCCGTGTTCGGCGTGATGCTGCCGCTGATCGCGGCCGACGTCGCGGGCGGCAAGGGCCGCTACAACCTGTGCATCGGGCTGTTCGGGCTCGCGGCCGGGATCGGCGCGACGCTCAGCACGGCCGTGGCCGGCTATGTCGCCGATCACTTCGGCAATGCGATCAGCTTCTTCGGGCTCGCCGCTGCTGGCGCGCTCGCGGTCCTGCTCGTCTGGCTCGCGATGCCCGAAACGCGCGTCGAGAACGGCGACGCACCCGAGGGCACGCCGGCCGCCGCCTCGTCCGAACAGGCGCACTGACACACGCACCGCCGCCCCGCTTCTTGGCCGACACGATGGATACGATCAGGACCCTCAACGAAGCCCGCCAACAGATCCAGCAGTCGATCTTCGATCTGTTCAAGGGGCTGACTTTCGGCGAACGCCTCACGCAAGGCGCGCTGATGGCGCTGCAGGCCGTGTGCGGCGCGTGCCTCGCATACGCGATCGGCCGCGCGTTGCACACCGAGCAGGCCGTGTGGGCGGCGATCACCGCGATCGCCGTCACGCAGCACAACTATTCGGACACGATGTCGCTGTCGCGCGACCAGTTCATCGGCGCGATGATCGGCGGCGTGGTCGGCTTCGCGGGGGCCGCGCTCGGCGGCGATCGCCTCGTCGCCTATGCGATCGCGGTCGCGATCACGATCGTCGGCTGCTGGTGCCTGAACGTCGGCAGCGCGGCGCGGCTCGGCGGCGTCACCGCGACGATCGTGCTGCTGTTTCCGGGCAACGGCCCGCTGTGGGACATTCCGCTGATGCGGCTCGGGGAAGTCGCGCTCGGCACCGTCTGCGCGCTGGCGGTGTGCTGGGCAATGTCGCGGATCGAGCGACGCTGGTTCCGCCGGGCGGCGAAGTCGGACCAGGACAAGTGACGCGGATGCCGGGACGCACGCCCCGGCATCCGGATGAAGCGATGAGCGGCGGCAGGTGTGGCCGGTATGGCAGGTGTTATGGACCGACCCGCAGCACGATGCCCGAGCCGATCTGCACGAGCAGATAGTCGCCGCCGACGCCGACCCAGTGATAGCCGCGCGGCGGCGGGCTCAGCCGATAGCCGCGCCAGTCGTCGACCACGTACTGGCGATCGCGGAATTCGTCCGGGAGCCGGTCGCCCTTGTGCCAGTCGCGGCGCGGCTGGTCGGCCCAGCGCGGCGGTACGTCGTCGTCGCGATGCATCGCCTGGCCGGGCGGCATGTGCTTCGGACCGTGACCGCGGTGCATGCCGTGATTGCCGTGGTCACCGTGGTTGTCGTCGTTGCCGTGCCCCTGCGCCATCGCGACCGGCGCGGCGAAACCCGCCGCAACCAGCGCGGCCAGCATCATCCCGTGCATCTTCCTCATCGTCCTTCCCTCCGTGTTGTCACGTCGAACCGAAAACAACTGGACTTGCCCGATCAAGACTAGCACACGGGTGCGACCCGACTTTGTGTCACGCCGCCTGCTGCTGGTACTGGATCCGGTGCAGGTGCGCGTACAGCCCGCCGTGGCGCAGGAGTTCTTCGTGGCTGCCCTCTTCGACGATCTTGCCGGCTTCGAGCACGAGGATCCGGTCCGCGCGCTCGATCGTCGACAGCCGGTGCGCGATCACGAGCGTCGTGCGCCCTTCCATCAGCCGCTCGAGCGCGGCCTGCACGTGACGCTCGGATTCCGAATCGAGCGCGGAAGTCGCCTCGTCGAGGATCAGGATCGGCGCGTCCTTGTAGATCGCGCGCGCGATCGCGAGCCGCTGCCGCTGACCGCCCGACAGTCGCATCCCGTTGCCGCCGACCAGCGTGTCGAGCCCGTCGGGCATCGCGGCGACCGCGTCGGCGAGGTTCGCGGCCTCGAGCGCCGCCTGCACGCGTGCGCGGTCGGGCGTCTGCCCGTACGCGACGTTCGCGGCGATCGTGTCGTTGAACAGCACGACGTCCTGGCTGACCATCGCCATCTGCCCGCGCAACGCATGGATGTCGTAGTCGGCCACCGGCACGCCGTCGACCAGGATCGCGCCGCCCGTCGGATCGAAGAAGCGCGGCAGCAGGTTCACGAGGGTCGTCTTGCCGCTACCGGACGGCCCCGCGAGCGCGATCATCTCGCCCGGCGCGACCTTGAATGAAATGCGGTCGAGCGTCGGCCGCTCGGAGGCGCCGTAGTCGAACGACACGTCGCGGAATTCGATCTCGCCGCGCGCGTGCGCGAGCGCCCGGCCGCCGCCCTGCGGCTCGGCGGGCTCGTCGATCAGCCCGAAGATCAGCTCGGCGGCCGTCATCCCGCGCTGCAGCGGCTGGTTGACGTCGATCAGGTGCTTGAGCGGCGAAATCACCAGCAGCATCGACGTGACGAACGCGACGAAACCGCCAACCGTCGTCTGGTCGTTGGTCGACTGCACGACCGCGATCGTGATCACGACCGCGAGCGCGATCGACGCGAGGAACTGCGTCAGCGGCTGCGCGAGCCCGCCCGAGATCGTCATGCGCATCGCGTAGCCGCGCAGGCGCTTGCTCATCGTCGTGAAGCGGTCCATCTCGTATGCTTCGCCGTTGTGCACCTTGACGACCTTGTAGCCGCCGACCGTCTCCTCGACGATGTACGACAACTCGTTGGTCAGCGTCTGGTGCTCGCGGTTCAGGCGGCGCAGGCGGCGGTTGATCTTGCTGACGAGCCAGCCGATGCCCGGCAGGATCACCGCGACGATCAGCGTGAGCCGCCAGTTCAGGTAGAACAGGTAGCCGAGCAGGAACACCACGGTCAGCGAGTCGCGCACGAGCGTGACCATCACGCCGGTCAGCACCGACAGGATCTGGTTGACCTCGAACACGATCGCGTTGATCACCGTGCTCGCGGTCTCGCGCTGGAAGAACGACGCGCCGGTGTGGAGCATCCGCTGGAACATCTCGAGCCGCAGCTGCAGCAGGATGCGGTTCGATACGTAGTTGAGCAGGTAATTCGACGTGTACTGCGACACGCCGCGCACGAGCGCGAGGCCGATCACCGCGATCGGCACGTACCATTTCGCGCTGTCGCTGCCGTGCGAGCCGAAGCCGTGGTCGAGCAGCGGCTTGAGCAGCGCCGGGATCCCGGCTTCCGTGGCCGCGACGACGCCCATCGTCATCACGGCGAGCAGCACGATGCCGATGAGCGGCCGGATGTACGGCCACAGGCGCTTGAGGACCGTGAGCGGCGAGGTACCGGTGCCGTCCATCGGTTTGCGAAGAGTGTTCTGGGTTTCCAAGGCAATCCTTCTTGAGCCGCGACGCGGCGCCCGGGGCGTGACTGCCCGGGATCCGCCCCGTCCGGCGGGTGCCGAAAAAGGCCCAACATTATAGCTGGACCGTCCCCGCCGGCATGGCCGTCGCCGAAGCGGCCGGCTGCCTGCGCGCGGGTATACTGCCGCTCACCGTTTTCTCCGCCTTTTCGACGATTTCATGGCAGAACCCACCCTCGGCGTCGCCCTCATCGCCCTCAACGCGGCCGCGCGGCTCGCGCAGTGCCTCGACGCGCTGACCTTCGCCGACGACGTCGTCGTGATCGACGGCGGCAGCACCGACGATACGGTCGAGATCGCCCGCGCGCACGGCGCCCGCGTGATCGTCGAGCGCGACTGGCCGGGCTTCGGCCCGCAGAAGAACCGCGCGCTCGACGCGCTCGACACCGACTGGATCCTGTCGCTCGACACCGACGAGGTCGTCAGCCCGGAACTCGCGCAGTCGATCCGCGCGGCCATCCGCACACCGGCCGCGCAGGTCTACGCGCTCGACCGGCTGTCGAGCTTCTGCGGCCAGTGGATCCGCCATAGCGGCTGGTATCCGGACTGGGTGCCGCGCCTGTTCCGGCGCGGCACCGCCCGCTTCTCCGACGACCTGGTGCACGAACGGCTCGTCTTCGACACGCCCGCGCAGCGGCTGCCGGGCAAGCTGATGCACTATTCATACGAGGATTTCGAAACCGTCGTGCGCAAGCTCGATGCGTATTCGACGGCCGGCGCGCGCCAGCGCCGCGCGGCCGGCCAGCGCGGCGGCTTCGGCAAGGCGCTCGCGCGCGCCGCGTGGGCGTTCGTGCGGACCTACGTGCTGCGGCGCGGGTTTCTCGACGGCCGCGCGGGCTTCATGATCGCCGTGTTCAACGCGGAAACCGTCTACTACCGGTTCCTGAAGCTCGGCCACGACGCGGCCCGCTGAGCGCGCCCCGCCCTGCCGCCACCCTGACGCCGCCGGCATGCGGCCGGCCCGGCGTTACAATGCCGGGCTGCCCGCGCGCCATGCGCGTCCGAGCACGGCGCAGCGCTGCGCGCCGCCGATACGACGACCACCGAATCCGACCGCCATGTTCTCCATCATCATCCCGACCTGGAACAACCTGCCGTACCTCAAGCTCGTCGTCGACAGCCTGCGCCGTCATTCGGCGTACGACCACCAGATCATCGTGCACGTGAACGACGGCGCGGACGGCACGCTCGACTGGGTGCGCAGCGAAGGCATCGAGCACACCGCGTCGCCGGCCAACATCGGCATCTGCCACGCGGTGAACCTGGCCGCCGCCCGCGCGACGCGCGACTACGTCGTCTACATGAACGACGACATGTACTGCTGCCCCGGCTGGGACGCGGCGCTCGTGCGGCGCATCGAGCAGATGCCGACCGACCTGTTCATGCTGTCCGGCACGATGGTCGAGCCGGTCGACACGCGCAACCCGTGCGTCGTCGTCAGCAACTTCGGCCGTGACGCCGAACAGTTCGACGCGGCCGGCCTCGTCGCGGCCACGCCGCGGCTCGCGCGCGCGGACTGGCTCGGCTCGACCTGGCCGCCGACGCTCGTGCACCGCGACTGGTGGAACCGCATCGGCGGCTACAGCAGCGAGCTGTCGCCGGGGATGAGCAGCGACAACGACTTCTCGATGAAATTCTGGGACGCCGGCTGCCGGATCTTCCTCGGCGTGGGCGACAGCCTCGTCTATCACTTCCAGCAGAAGAGCACCGGCAAGATCGTCAAGAACGACGGCCGCCGCCAGTTCCTCAACAAATGGGGCATGACGCAGGCCACGTTCGACCGCTATTACCTGCATCGCGGCGAACCGGCCGGCGCGCGCGTCGCGCTCGACACGCCGGCCGTCGAAGGCCGCCTGAAGCGTGCGCTGCTGCGCTCGCGGATCAAGCGCGCGTTCAGCTGACCCGACCCCGGAAACGGCACGGAAACGCCCGCGGCTTCGCGTATACTGCGCGCTTCGTCCCGCGCGGTGCCGCCGGGACGCGCGGCGCGCAGCACGGTGCCCGCATGCCGCATTCGTCCATTCGACAGGTTCCGATGCTTTCGTTTTCCGCTCCCGCCTCGCGGCGCCTGACCGCCGCCCGCGCCTTCGCCGTCGTCGCGCTCTGCATGGTGCCGGTCTCGACCGCGCTGACCAACGTGTTCTGCGGGCTGTTCGCGGCCGCGCTCGTCATCTCCCCCGAATTCTGGCGCGACCTGCGCACGTTCGTCACCGAACCGGCGTCGCTCGCGGCGCTCCTGATCCTCGCGGCACTGGCCGCGAGCGTCACCTATACGGTCGCGCCGCACCCGAAGGCGTGGAACTGGGTCGCCAAGTACGACAAGCTGTTGCTGCTGCCGTTTGCCGTGCTGGCCTTCCGCCATTCGAACTGGGCGCCGATCGTGCGGCGCGCCTGGTTCGGCACGCTGTGCGTGATCCTGCTGCTGTCGACCACCAACTATCTCGGGCTGACCGCGATCGGGCCCGCGCATTCGAGCGAACTGCCGCTGTCGCGCGCCTGGGTGTTCAAGAACCACATCGCGGCCGGCATGTTCGGCGCGCTGCTGTTCTACCAGGCGGCCGACCTCGCGCTGTCGGCCCGCACCGCGCTGTCGCGTGCCGCGTATGCCGCCGTGGCCGCATGGTCGCTGATCAACGTGTTCGTGATGCTGCAGGGACGCACCGGGCAGGTCATCGCGCTGCTGCTGATCCTTGTCGTCGCGGTGCGCTTCGTGCTGCTGCTGCGCCGCCAGTCGGCGCTGCGCGCGGGGCTCGCCGCCGGGGCGCTGGTCCTGGCCGGCGTCGCGCTCGTCGTCGCCGCGTGCACGGTGCACGACGGCCGGCTCGTGAAGGTCGTGTCGGAAGTGCAGCAGTATCGGCAGAGCGATGCGGTCACGTCGACCGGGCTGCGTCTCGAGTGGTACAAGAAGGGGCTCGAACTGTATCGCCAGCGCCCGCTGATCGGCTACGGCGCCGGCGGCCTCGAGTTCGAGTTCGAGAAGCTCACGGCCGGCAAGACGGCTGCCGAAGGCCAGCTCACGTCGAATCCGCATAACGAATACCTGCTGATGGCCGTGCAGCTCGGCACGCTCGGCGTATTGCTGTTCGTGAACCTGATCGTGCAGATCGCGCGCGGCAGCCGCGCGCTCGACCCGCGCTCGCGGCATGTGCTGCTCGCGTGGCTCGCGATCTTCGCGATCGGCAGCCTTGCGAATTCGCTGCTGCTCGATTTCGCCGAAGGTCACCTGCTGGTGCTGCTCGCCGGGATCCTGCTCGGCTGCGGCACGCGCACGGAAGCGCTGCCGCGCGAAACGTCGGCGATCCGGCGCAGCGCGTAGCGCATCATCCGGCGGGCCGGCGCGCAGCGCGCGTTGCCGCCTGCCGCCGGTTCGGCTTCTACGGCTTCAATGGCGGCGCATGCGTGCCGCTTGTCGGAAGCACGGCCGCGCGGCGCCGACGCGTCGCCACTCCCCGCTTTTCGACTCAGGAAACGTACGGCTTTCGCGCGTCAGTCCGGGCGCGCGCGATGCAGTCGCGACGTGTCGACGACCGCATCGGCGGCGCCTGGCGGATTCAGTCCGAGCATCTCGGCGGCCGCCGCCTTCACGCGCTGCGCGCCGAGATTGACGAGACAGTCGCTGTGGCTGTCGACATGGCGCTCGCAGCCTTCGTGCCGGCACGGCACGCAATCGCCCTCGCCCTGCAGCAGCCATACGTTGCCGTGCCGCGCGGAGCCGCGCAGCGCCCACGGGTTCTCGGTCGCCGGCCAGTGCTGCGGCCACGGCCCCCAGCGCACCGGATCGGACGGACCGAACAGCGCGATCGTGTCGGTGCCCGTCGCGGCCGCAACGTGCGTCGCGCCCGTATCGGGCCCGATGAACAGCCGCGCGCGTCGCACCAGCTCCGCGCTTTCGCCGAACGTGAGGCGGCCGACCAGGTTCAGCACGTCGCCGCCCGCCTCGGCCGCGACCTGCTCCGCGTACTCGCGCTCGCGATCGGCCGGGCCACCCGACAGCGCGATCGCAAACCCCTGCGCGCGCAGCCATTCGATCATCTCGACCCAGCCTTCGAGCCGCCATTGCTTGTAGCGGAACATCGGATACGGATGCAACACGACGAGCGGCTTGCCGTCGCGGATCGCCGGCGATTCGGCGAGCCACGCGTCGAAACGCGCGCGCCGCGCGGGATCGTCGCCGATGCCCGGCGCGACCACCTCGGATACCGGCTCGATGCCGATCACCGGCGCGAGCGCGAGCGTGCTGACGACCGTATGCGCGGACTCGTGATGATTGATCGCGATGCCGTTCAGCATCATTCGAGTCAGCCACGTGACGCGGTTCGGATCGACGAGGCCGACGCGCTTGCGGCCGGCGAACCAGCTATAGAAGCGCGGCCGGTCGGAGCTCAGTGCCGCGCATGCGAGATCGTAGCGGCGCCACATCGACAGCGCATCGCGCAGCCGCTCGCGGAACCCCGCGCGCTGCGCGACGACGATCACGCGCCGCACGTCGGGGTTGTGCTCCAGCACGCCCTCGGTGCCGCGAAACACCAGCATGTCGATCTGCGCATCGGGCCAGCGCGCCTTCAGCGAACGCACGAGCGGCGTCGTCAGCAGCACGTCGCCGATACGGCGCGGGGCTGCGACGAGGATGGTTCGGGGCGGGCGGGCGGAAGAAAACAGGGCCACGGCGATCGTTCCGTCTAGCTGGCTGGACAAGGCTCGCAATGTACAGGATTTTGCGGCCGGTGGCGTGGCGTGGAGTCGGGTGCGGGCGTCGGCGAAGTGCCGCGGTTGGCGGTTGGCGGTTGGCGGTTGGCGGTTGGCGGTTGGCGGTTGGCGGTTGGCGGTTGGCGGTTGGCGGTTGGCGGTTGGCGGTTGGCGGTTGGCGGTTGGCGGTTGGCGGTGGGCGGTGGGCGGTGGGCGGTGGGCGGTGGGCGGTGAGCGGCGGCCAGCGGGCGGCGGCCGGTCGCCGGTGGCCGGCGGTTGGCAACGCGGCAGGCAACGACGCACGGCGGGGCCTGCCGCCGCCGCGCCGCGTGGCCCCGTTTGCGCGTCCGATGGCGGTGCCGGCAATGCAGGCGCCGCCGGCCTTCCGGGGGCTACGAAACGATCGCGCCGACCGCGGGTGCCGCGAGCGTCGCGGCCGCAAGCGGCATCGCACCCCCCATCGCGTCGTCGAGCTGTCCGGCCTGCGTCAACAGATGAAGCACCGCGCGCTCGAGCGCGTCGACGCCGATCGCGTCGACCGTCGCGCCGGCCCGCAGGATCATGTGCGGCACGCCGAGCGGATGCCAGCGCCGGTATTTCTCGGGGCGGTCCTCGAACAGCGCGGCGACCGGCACGCCGAGCGCCGACGCGAGATGCACGGGGGCGCTGTCGGCCGACACGATCGCGTCGAGCAGGCTCGCGGCGGCCACCAGTTCGACGACCGACGACGGCGCGACATGCCGGGCGTTGACGTCCCGCCACGCATCGCGGTCGGCGTCGGCCTCGGCCGACACGGCGGAATCGCGGAACACGATCACGTCGGCGAACGGTGCGAGCCGCCGGCCGAGGTCGCGCCATCGATCGGCCGGCCAGCGCCGCTCGGCCGCCTTGTTCGACACGAACAGCCCGACGCGCGGTTTCGTGCGCGGCCCGAGCAGCCGATACCACGTGTCCTGCAGCGCGCGGTCCGGGTGGACGGACAGCGCGAGACCGTCGAGATCGGCGCGGCCAAGTTCGGGCACGAGCCGGAATCCCGACAGCGCTTCATGGCAAATCGGCCGCGACGCGACATGGTCGGGCTTGCGGTCGTCGAATTCGGAATCGGCATCGTGCCAGCGGCAATCCTTCACGCCGAGCTGCCGCGCGAACCGGATGCTGCTTCGATGCATGCCGCCGTTCGGCACGACCACGAGGTCGAACCGCAGGCGGCGCAGCCGGCGCACGAGCCGCAGCCGGTCGAAGAACGCGCGCATCCGTCCGGGGCGGTCGTTGCGCTCGCACTGACGGCTGTACACGTAGGTATGGACCGTGTGCACGTCCGGGTTGCCGGCCAGCGCGGCCGCGTTGTAGCGGTTCGCGACCACGTGCAGCTCCTTGCCCGGCCAGCGCTGTTTCAGCGCGCCGAGAAAAGCGGTCGTGCACAGCATGTCGCCCAGAAAATCAATCCGGATCACGAGGATCCGCCCCGTCGGTTTCCCGTTGGCCATCGTTGTTGTGATGCTGTCGATTTTTTATCGTCGCGCACCAGCCGGCATCCTGGCGTTCTTTACCGTGCCGGCTTCGTCGCGTGGTCGCTCGCGGCACCGCGACTCATCGCGTGCCGCGCGGAACCGTCCCCGTCTGATTCGCGCGCGCGATGTCGCCGCCGGCCGGCGGACAGACCGCAACCGGCGCCGTATCGGCGTCGCGCGACGGATTGTATAGCGTCCGGATGACGGCCCCAAGCATCCGCCGACATGAAAACGGCCCGCCGCACCGCACGATGGCGATGCGACGGGCCGCGCAGGCAACGACCGTCCGGCGGGGACCGTCAGTACGTGATTTCGACGATGCTGCCGTCGAACGTCGCGCGCAACTCCGCGAGCAGCGTGTCGCTCGGCTTCACGCGCCACGCGTCGCCGAGACGCATTTCCCCTTGCGCGCGCGCGTTGCTGTAGTGAACCTGGACCGCGAGCCCGTTCGGCAGCGGCGCCTGCGGGCGACGCCCGCCGTCGCGCCCGCCGCCGCGCGGCGCGGGTACCTCGACCGCGGGCGCGGCCGAATCGTCCTTCGACACGTGCGGCTCGAGCACGCGGCGCAGCGCCGCCGCATCCGCATTGCCGTTCATCGTGAGCCGCACCGCCTGCGCGTAGCGGCTACGCGCGCGTTCGAGATCCATCACCGTGTCGGCCGTGAAGCGGATGCCGCCGGTGAACGCATCGTTGCGCGCCTGCCCCTGCACGATCAGCAGTTCGTCCTCCTTGAACAGCGCCTTGTTCGCCTCGAACTGCTCGTTGAAGATCGTGATCTCGCACTGGCCCGAGCCGTCGTCGAGCAGCGCGATCAGCATCTTGCCGCGCTGGGTCATCTGCGTGCGCAGCGATGCGATGATGCCCGCGACGAGCTTGTCGCGCCCTTCCTTCAGGTCGCCGACCTTCTGCCGCACGAACCGGCGCACTTCGTCGCGATACGCGTCGAACAGGTGGCCGGACAGGTAGAAGCCGAGTGCGCCCTTCTCCTCCTGCAGGCGGCGCTTGTCGTCCCACGCGGGTTCGTCGACGAGCGCATGCGCGTGCGGCGACTCGGCGCCCATGTCGAACAGCCCGGCCTGCATCGCGTTCGCTTCGGCCTGGTCGGCCGCTTCCATCGCGAGCGGCACCGACGCAATCAGCTGCGCGCGGTTCGCGTTCAGCGAATCGAACGCGCCGGCGCGGATCAGCGCCTCGACCGTGCGGCGGTTGACGACGCGCCGGTCGATCCGCTCGCAGAAGTCGAACAGGTCGGTGAACGGCTTTTCGTCGCGGGCGCGCAGGATCTCCTCGATCGCGTTCTGGCCGCTGCCCTTCACCGCGCCGAGACCGTAGCGGATCGTGCGCGAGCGCTTGCCGTCGGCTTCGGCGACCGGCTCGAACCGGTAATGCGATGCGTTGATGTCCGGCGGCAGCACGGCGAGGTTGTTCACGACGCAGTCGTCGTACAGGATCTTCACCTTGTCGGTGTCGTCCATCGCGAGCGTCATGTTGGCCGCCATGAATTCGGCCGGATGGTGCGCCTTCAGCCACGCGGTGTAATACGCGAGCAGCGCATAGGCGGCCGCGTGCGACTTGTTGAAGCCGTAGCCCGCGAACTTCTCCATCAAGTCGAAGATCTCGTCGGACTTCTCGCGCGTCAGGCCGTTCTTCGCCGCACCCTCGGCGAAGATCTCGCGGTGCTTGGCCATCTCCTCGGGCTTCTTCTTGCCCATCGCGCGACGCAGCAGGTCGGCGCCGCCGAGCGAGTAGCCGCCGATGATCTGCGCCATCTGCATCACCTGCTCCTGATAGACCATGATGCCGTAGGTCTCTTTCAGGACGGGTTCGACGCGCGGATCCGGATAGTCGACCTTCTCGCGGCCGTGCTTCCGTGCGCAGAAGCTCGGGATCAGGTCCATCGGGCCCGGACGGTACAACGACACGAGCGCGATGATGTCCTCGAAGCGGTCGGGCTGCGCATCCTTCAGCATGCCCTGCATCCCGCGGCTTTCCAGCTGGAACACGGCGACCGTATTGGCCTTCTTCAGGATCTGGAACGACGTCGGATCGTCGAGCGGCACCTGCGCGAGCGACCAGTCGGCCTTCGACGCATCGAGGCGGCGAATGTAGCGCTCGGCCCAGTCGAGGATCGTCAGCGTCGTGAGACCCAGAAAGTCGAACTTCACGAGGCCGACGGCTTCGACGTCGTCCTTGTCGTACTGGCTGACGACGCCGCCGTCGTCGCCCTGCGTGTACAGCGGGCAGAAGTCGGTCAGCTTGCCGGGCGCGATCAGCACGCCGCCCGCGTGCATCCCGACGTTACGCGTCAGGCCCTCGACGCGCTGCGCGAGATCGAGCAGCTGGTGCACTTCGTCCTCGTGGTCGTAGCGCTCCTGCAGCTGCGGCTCTTCCTTCATCGCGTCGGCGATGGTCACGTGCTTGCCCGGCTTGAACGGGATCAGCTTCGCGACGCCGTCGGTGAACATGTAGCCGAGATCGAGCACGCGGCCGATGTCGCGCACGGCCGCCTTCGCGGCCATCGTGCCAAAGGTGGCGATCTGCGACACGGCATCCGCGCCGTATTTTTCCTTCACGTACTGGATCACGCGATCGCGTCCGTGCTGGCAGAAGTCGATGTCGAAGTCGGGCATCGACACGCGTTCCGGATTCAGGAATCGCTCGAACAGCAGGTTGTAGCGCAGCGGGTCCAGATCGGTAATGCCGAGCGCGTACGCGACCAGCGAACCGGCACCCGAGCCGCGGCCCGGACCGACCGGCACGCCGTTGTTCTTCGCCCAGTTGATGAAGTCGGCCACGATCAGGAAGTAGCCCGGGAAGCCCATCTTCGTGATGGTCCCGCACTCGAACTCGAGCCGCTTGTAGTACGTGTCGCGCTGCGCGTCGCGCTCCGCCGCATCCGGATACAGCTGTTCGAGGCGCTTCTCGAGCCCCTCCTTCGACAGCTGGACGAGGTAGTCGTCGAGCGACATGCCGTCCGGCGTCGGGAACAGCGGCAGCTTCGGCTTGCCGAGTTCGAGCTTCAGGTTGCAGCGCTTCGCGATCTCGACCGTGTTCGCGACCGCCGACGGCAGGTCGGCGAACAGCGCGACCATCTCGTCCTGCGTGCGGAAGTACTGATCGGTCGTGAAGCGCTTCTGGCGCCGCGGATTCGCGAGCATGTCGCCTTCCGAGATGCACACGCGCGCTTCGTGCGCGGTGAAATCGTCGTCGGTCATGAACTGCGTCGGATGCGTCGCGACGACCGGCAGCTTCAGCGACGCGGCGAGCGTCGCGGCCTGCTGGATGTACGCCTCGGCGCCCGGCTGGCCGTAACGCTGCAGCTCGATGTAGAAGCCACCCGGGAACACCTTCGCCCAGCGCTCGGCGTGCCGGCGCGCGGCCTCCTCGTTACCGGCCGCGAACGCGAGCCCGATGTCGCCCTGCTGCGCGCCCGACAGCGCGAGCAGCCCTTGCGACAGCTCGCCGTCGAGCCAGCTCGCGTCGAGCTCTGCGCGGCCGCGGTACTGGTTCGTGAGCCATGCCTTCGACAGCAGTTCGCACAGGTTCAGGTAGCCGGTCTTGTCCTTCACCAGCAGCAGCAGGCGCGACGGTTTGTCGCGATCGTCCGGATTGGTGATCCAGACGTCGCAGCCGGCGATCGGCTTGATGCCCTTGCCGCGGGCTTCCTGGTAGAAACGGACGAGGCCGAACGCGTTGCCGAGATCGGTGAGGGCGAGCGCGCCCTGGCCGTCCGCGGCCGCCGCCTTGACGATGTCGTCGAGACGCACGATGCCGTCGGCAATCGAGAATTCGGAGTGAACGCGAAGATGGACGAAGCGGGGATCTGACATGGGCGTTATTGTAGCCGCGTCGCCGCGCAGGCTGCCCAAAAAATCCCCGCGCCCGGCCGTTCGGCCGATGCGCGCGACGCCGGCCGAACGGCCGGGTGCCGGCAGACGTGCAGTTTGCGGGATAATACGGGTTTTCGAATCACCGCCCCGGCTTCGCACCCTTTTTTTGCGGGGCCACCGTGCGCCCGCCGCACGGTCGCGGCCGTTTTCCCGTCGGACCATCATGACCATCGTCAACCTCGCCGCCTACCACTTCGTGTCGCTCGACGCGACCGAGCAATGGCGCCCGCTCGTCACCGCCCGCTGCAACGAACTCGGCCTGCGCGGCACGATCCTGCTCGCGCCGGAAGGCATCAACCTGTTCATCGCCGGCCCGCGCGACGCGACCGACGCATTCATCGACTACCTCCGCCACGATCCGCTGTTCGAAGGCAAGTTCGCGACGCTGCAGTTCAAGGAAAGCCTGTCCGACTCGCAGCCGTTCCGCCGGATGCTCGTGCGCCTGAAGCGCGAGATCATCACGATGAAGAAGCCCGCGATCAAGCCGGAGCTCGGTCGCGCGCCGTCGGTCGACGCGCACACGCTGAAGGCGTGGCTCGACCGCGGCCACGACGACGCCGGCCGCCCGGTCGTGATGCTCGACACGCGCAACGCGTTCGAAGTGGACGTCGGCACGTTCGACGACGCGCTCGACTACCGGATCGACAAGTTCAGCGAGTTCCCGGAAGTGATCGACGCGAACCGCGCCGATCTCGAGGGCAAGACGGTCGTGTCGTTCTGCACCGGCGGCATCCGCTGCGAGAAGGCGGCGATCCACATGAAGGAAATCGGCATCGAGAACGTGTACCAGCTCGAGGGCGGGATCCTGAAGTACTTCGAGGAAGTCGGCGGCGCGCACTATCACGGCGACTGCTTCGTGTTCGACTACCGCACCGCGCTGAACCCGCAACTGCAGCCGACCGAGAACGTCACGTGCTTCGCGTGCCGCGCGGTCGTCACGCCGGAAGCCCAGCAAGCGCCGAGCTACGTGCCCGGCAAGTCGTGCCCGGCCTGCGCGCAGGCAGCCAGCGCCGCGTAAGCGCGCGTCGCACCGCGTCCCGATGAACGGCTACCGCGGCCGCTTCGCGCCGTCGCCCACCGGCCCGCTGCATTTCGGCTCGCTGGTCGGCGCGCTCGCGAGCTGGCTCGACGCGCGCGCGCACGGTGGCGCATGGCTCGTGCGCATCGAGGACATCGACGGCCCGCGCACGGTGCCCGGCGCCGCCGACGACATCCTCGCGACGCTCGCGCATTTCGGCATGACGCCCGACGAGCCGCCCGTGTGGCAAAGCACGCGCGAGGCCGCCTATGCGGCCGCGCTCGAACGGCTCGTCGCCGCGGGGCTCGTCTATCCGTGCGGCTGCACGCGCAAGGAAATCGCCGATTCGCTGCGCGCCGCGCACGAGCGCCACACGACGCTCGCGTACCCAGGCACCTGCCGCACCGGCCTGCACGGCAAGCCCGCCCGCGCGTGGCGGCTGCGCGTGCCGGACGGCGACGCGGCGCTCGTCACGTTCGACGACCGCTGGCAGCACACGCAAGCGCAGAACCTCGCGACCGAGGTCGGCGATTTCGTGCTGAAGCGCGCCGACGGCCAATGGGCGTATCAGCTCGCGGTCGTGGTCGACGATGCCGACGCGGGCATCACGCACGTCGTGCGCGGCGCCGACCTGCTCGACTCGACCGCGCGCCAGATCTACCTGCAGCGCTGTCTCGGCGTGCCGACGCCGGCGTACCTGCACGTGCCCGTCGTCGTCGACGCGAACGGTGAAAAGCTCAGCAAGCAGACGGGCGCGATCGCGCTCGAGCGCGACGATCCGCTGCCGGCGCTGCGCGCCGCCGCCGCGCATCTCGGCCTGTGGGCCGATGGCGATCCGTCGATCGATACGCTCGATGCGTTCTACGCGGCCGCGACCGATGCGTGGGCGCGTCGCTTCGGGCCACGCGCCGGTTGAGAGGCGCTCGCGGGACACCCGTTCGTGTCGACCGCGTTCCTGCGTCCGTCAGCGGTGAGTCCGGTCGCATGCAAGCGTGATGGCAGCCTGAACGGAACGCCCGCCGGCGACACGGCATCGGAGTAGTCCCGCAGGCTGACCCGCCCCACGCGGCAAGTTGTCGCCCATCTCGCCCACTCCTTCACGAATCGTCTCGCCCAATGAAAAACGGGCACATGCTCATCGCATGCACCCGTTTCCGCGGCAGCGCTCGCGCGCCGCACCGACCGCCTGAACCGTCCGCTTATGCCGACGGCTTGCGCGGCATCCCGAAGCCGCCCAGCAGCGCGGCGACCTGACGCTTCGGCCCCTTCTTCTCGGGCTGCTGCGCGGACTTGGTCTCTTCCGGCTGTTTCGCCGGCGCCGACGGTTCGTACGGCTTCAGGAAGAAGTCGTCGACCGGCGCCTCGTGGCGACGGTGATGGCCGCGCTCGGACCCGCCCGGACGACGCCCCGACGCGCCGCGATGCTCGTCGCGATCGCGACGGCCGCCGCGATCACCGCGCTCACTACGATCGCCCCCGCGCTCGCCGCCACGATCGTCGTGACGATGGCGCGCCGGCTTGTCGAGCGCGAGCGTCTGCACTTCGAGCGGACGCTTGATCAGTTTTTCGATATCGGCGAGCTGCTTGCGCTCGTTCGGGCTGCACAGCGACAGCGCATCGCCCGTCGCACCCGCGCGGCCCGTGCGGCCGATCCGGTGCACGTAGTCTTCCGCGTTGAACGGCAGGTCGAAGTTGATCACGGCCGGCAGTTCGGCGATGTCGAGGCCGCGCGCGGCCACGTCGGTCGCGACCAGCGCCTCGATCTCGCCGCGCTTGAACGCGTCGAGGGCCTGCATCCGCTCGATCTGCGTCTTGTCGCCGTGGATCGCCGAAGCGACCACGCCGTCGCGCTCGAGGTTGCGGGCCAGCCGGCTCGCGCCGATCTTGCTGTTGCAGAACACGATCACCTGCTTGAGCCCGCGATCGCGCAGCAGCTGCACGACGGCGGCCTGCTTGTCGCCTTCGGCGACGTCATAGACGATCTGCGTGACGTTCGCGTTCGTCGAGTTGCTGCGCGCGACCTCGATCGTCTGCGGGTTGCGCAGGTAAGTGGATGCGAGCTTCTTGATTTCCGGCGAGAAGGTGGCCGAGAACAGCAGCGTCTGGCGTTCCTTCGGCAGCAGGTTCAGGATGCGCTGCAGGTCCGGCAGGAAGCCCATGTCGAGCATCCGGTCGGCCTCGTCGAGCACGAGCATCTGCACCTGCCCGAGGTTCGCGGTCTTCTGCTGCACGTGGTCGAGCAGGCGGCCCGGCGTCGCGATCAGGATCTCGACGCCGCGGCGCAACTCGGCCATCTGCGGGTTCATGTCGACGCCGCCGAACACGACCGCGCTGCGCAACGGCGTGTGCTTGCCGTATGCATGCACGTTCGCGGCGACCTGATCGGCGAGCTCGCGGGTCGGCGTGAGGATCAGCGCGCGCACCGGGTGGCGCGCGGGTGATGCGCTCGTGTTGGCCTGCGGCAGCAGGCGCTGGAGGATCGGCAGCGAGAAACTCGCGGTCTTGCCGGTGCCCGTTTGCGCGGCGCCCATGACGTCGCGGCCGGCGAGCACGACCGGAATGGCCTGCGCCTGGATCGGCGTCGGCGTCGTATAGCCCTGCTCCGCAATGGCTTTCAGGATATCGGCGGCAAGGCCGAATTGATCGAAGGTTGCGTCGACTGGCTTGGCGACAGAATCGGACATGGTGGCGTTTCGCTCAAAAGGCGCGGCGGGGACTTCGTGCGTCAGGCCGGCCGGGCCTGCGCTCATCACATTTCGGAAGTAGACGGAGCCGCGGCGCGCCGCGCGGCGCCGCTCTGGCGCTCGGGACCGGTTCAATTCGAACAGCGGGCGCCACAGGCCGTGCGGACTCCGTTCGGCGCGAATGCCGGCGGAAAGGGCCGTATTGTAGCACTGCGCAGCAATCTGTCCGTGACAACGCCGCGAACGGCCCCGGCGGCGGCTCGCGGCGTGCACCGGCAGGCCGGCGCGGGGCGGATGCGTCGTGCGATCGGGCTATCTCGATCGGCTGATGGTGGAAATACGGGGTCGAATCTCGGGCATCTGCCGCGGGGCAGCTGCCGCGAGGAATCAGCCGGCGGCCGGCGAGCCCGGGCGCCGCCGGCGCCACCTTCCGGTCCGAGGTCGAACCCGGCTGCCCGCATCGATCGCGGCGACCGGCACGCCCGCGCGGCGCAGCCGATCGCGCGCCGCGTTCAACCCTTCTTCTTTTTCTTCTTCTCGACCTGCACGCAGTCGCCCAGCAGCGGTGCCGCGTTCTGGTCGGCGATCTCGTCGCGCAGCGTCCCTTCCTTGCCCTTCGTCCACCAGGTATAGCGTCCGGCCTGGTAACGCGCGCCCGACGCCGAAACGGTATCGACGAACAGCAGCTGCTGCCCGTTGACCGGCACCAGCGCGAAGCTCTGGCCGTTGCCCGCGCGCCAGTACGACACGCGTACCGGCTGCTTCTGGTTCGCGCACTGATAGAGGGTCTGCACGCGCGCATCGGCGTCGATCTCCTCGACGGTCAGTTGCGCGGCGTGCGCGACGGAAACGGCGGTGCCGGCCAGCGCGAGCGCGGCGAGGGTGTGGCGAATCATGCAGTTCCTCTCACGAGACGGGTGGAAACGCGCCCTCGCGGGACGCGCGATTGTCGTTGGTTATGGTTGGCTACGGATCGAGGGTTCGCCGCTCAGGGATCGATGACGTCGGCGCACGCGTCGGTCGGCGCGGCCGCGACGTGGCCGACGAGCGGCACGATCTTCAGCCCGGCCGATGCGACCCGGCACGGCGCGGCCGCGAGGCCGCACCCAGCGAGACTCGCGACCAGCGCCAGCGCGGCGCCCAGCTTGCCGAGCCGTCCGATCCGCTGCCATGTCGACGCCATCGCGCTCTCCTGGTCCGGTCAGCGTGCCGACACGGGCCGCACGGCCGCCGCGGCGCGCTTCGCGCGTTCGCGGGCTTCGTCGACGGTCGCGCCGGTCGCGAGCGCGACGCCCATGCGCCGCTTCGCGAAGCTTTCCGGTTTGCCGAACAGGCGCAGGTCGGCGCCCGGCACGGCCAGCGCGTCGCGCACGCCCTCGAACGCGATACCGCGCTCGTCGAGCCCGCCGTAGATCACCGCGGACGCGGCCGGCGAGCCGAGCGTCGGATCGACCGGCAGCCCGAGAATCGCGCGCGCGTGCAGTTCGAACTCCGACTGGCGCTGCGATGCGAGCGTGACGAGGCCGGTGTCGTGCGGCCGCGGGCTCACCTCGGAGAACCAGACTTCGTCGCCGCGCACGAACAGCTCGACGCCGAACAGCCCGCGCCCGCCGAGCGCCTCGGTCACCTTGTGCGCGATCTCGCGCGACTTTTCCAGCGCGACGGCGCTCATCGGCTGCGGCTGCCACGATTCGACGTAGTCGCCCGCCACCTGCACGTGCCCGACCGGCTCGCAGAAGTAGGTGCGCGTCTCGAGCGTCGCGGGTTCGATCGCGCGCACCGTCAGCTGCGTGATCTCGTAGTCGAAATCGACGAAGCCCTCGACGATCACGCGGCCGTGGTTCACGCGGCCGCCCGCCATCGCGTAGTCCCAGGCGGGCTTCACGTCGGCCTCGGTCCGCACGACCGACTGTCCCTTGCCCGACGACGACATCACCGGCTTCACGACGCACGGCATGCCGATCTTCGCGACGGCCGCGCTGAACGCGTCGAACGAGTCGGCGAACGCGTACGGCGAAGTTGCCAGCCCGAGTTCCTCGGCCGCGAGACGGCGGATGCCTTCGCGGTTCATCGTGAGCTGCGTCGCGCGTGCGGTCGGGATCACCTCGGCCAGGCCGGCCGCCTCGATCGCCGCGAGCGCATCGGTTGCGATCGCCTCGATCTCCGGCACGATCAGGTGCGGACGCTCGGCCTCGACGACCGCGCGCAGCGCGGCGGCGTCGGTCATGTCGATCACGTGCGCGCGATGCGCGACCTGGTGGCCCGGTGCGTCCGGATAGCGGTCGACCGCGACGACTTCGACGCCGAGCCGCTGCAACGCGATGATGACTTCCTTGCCGAGTTCGCCCGCGCCGAGCAGCATGACGCGCGTGGCCGAGGGTGAGAGCGGCGTACCGAGCCGCTGACCGATCTGCATGTGATTTCCCGCTGGTTCTGTTGGAGGACGAAAACGGCTTCGATGTTAACACGCACACCCGACGCACACCTCACGCGCACCCGCGCCGGTCCGGCCGGTTTCGTCGCATCGCCCCCCGCCGCGCGAGGCTCGCGGGCGGATTGCGAACGTTTTCACGCGCGAAGTGTCGGCTCGCCTCGCGCGGGGCGGGTGCGTTACTCTTACGCCTTGATCAGAATCCGATGAGGAACGAGGCTCATGTCCCACCTGTCCGCCGCCGCACGCGCACGCACCGGCCTGCTTCGCCCGCTGCGCGCGCCGCTCTGCGCGTTGACGCTTGCCACGCTTCTCGCCGCCTGCGCGATGCCGACCCACCCCGATTCCGCCGCCCCCGCACCCGACCCGTACAACCCCGCCGCCGTCCAGCTGCTCGACGACACGAGCTGGGAGCTCACGAGCTGGGTGAACGCCGACGGCACGCCGCGCACGATTCCGCACGGCGACAACGGCGAGCCGATCAAGCTCGCGCTGTCGACCGAAGCGGGCGTCCGACGCGCCAGCGGCTTTTCGGGCTGCAACCGCTATACGGGAACCTATGCGCTGAAGAACGGCCTGCTGAGCTTCGGGCCGCTCGCCGGCACGCGCATGGCATGCACGAACACGCTCGGCGGCCAGCTCGAGCACGCGTACCTCGATGCGCTCGCGCACATCGGGAAGACCGGCGTGCAGATGCGCGAGCCGCAGCAGTTGCAGATCGTGACCGAAGCCGGCGCGACGCTGACCTTCACGCGCCGGAGCCCCTGATGCAGCGCGCGGGCGAAGGCCGATCGGCCGCCTTCGCCGCGCGCGGATCCCGGACGCATGCGTCCCGCGGCCTGGAAGCGCATCGACGCCTTCAAACTGCCTTAGAGTCCTGCTCGTCGGCCGGTTAAACTCGGCGGGTCGCGCACCGCGCTCCCCGCCCTCTTCCTGTTTCATCAAAGCATGCACACGGTTGTCTTCGGCTGGTTCGGCATCTCCGCCGTCTGGTTCCTCCTTCTCATCTGGCGTCTCGTTCAGGCGATGCTGCCCGGCGGCGGCGGACTCGCCGGCCGCGGCTCGATTCGCCTGTGGCTCGGCTTCGCGGCCGTGTTCGTCGCGAGCTGCGCGCTGACGAGCCCGCTGTCGGGCCCCGACTCGAATGCGCTCGGCCACGCGTTCTCGAACGGCTTCGCGCATGTGCTCGGCCCGATCGGCACGCCGGTCGCGATGGTCGTGCTGTTCTTCGCGGGCCTGCCGTGGCTGACCGGCATCGGCTGGCGGCAGTTCGCCGCCTGGGTCGACACGTCGTTCGGCGTCAAGCTCGCGCGCGACGTCGACGACGACGACGTGCGCGGCGTTGCCGACCTGCCGCGCAGCGCGCTGCATCGCGACGACGACATCGTGCAGCCGACCACCGCCCATACCGTCAACTCGATGGCGCCGCGGCAAAACGGCCGGTATTCGCGCCCGACATTGTGGAAGCCCGATCCGCAGGCGCGGCCGAAGCCGCGCAGCAAGCCCGCGCCGCGTCCGCTCGCCGAGCCGGTCGCGCCGACGGGCTGGCTGAAGCCGACGTCGGCCAATCGCATGCCGCCGCCCGCACCGGGCGCGACGAGCGCCATGCCGCCCCCGACGACCGGCAGCACCGCCAGCCTCGCGCGCGCCGCCGCGAACAGCCAGGTGCCGCGCCCGAGTCCGGCCCCGCTGCCGGCCGGGTTCGAGCCCGTTCGGCCGCAACCGACCGCCGCGCGACAGGCCGCAGCCGCGCTGAAGCAACCGGCCGCGCCGCGCACCGCGGTCACGCCGCGCCCGGCCGCCGCGACGCCGCCGCGCACGCCCGCCCGCCCGGTGACGGGCGCCGGCGCCGCCGGCCAGTCGCCGGACGCCGCACGACGCCGCCCCGCGCCGCCGGCCCCGGCACGCGCGCCGCTCTACGCGTGGGTGCAACAGCCCGCGGAGCCGATCACGCCGGCACCGAGCGTTCACGACACGCTGCGCTCGATCGAAGCCAGTACCGCGCAGTGGGCGACGCTGGACGGTGTGCGGCAGGCCGATGCGTCGTCGGCGCCGGCCGCCGCGGCGACCGTGGCCGGCGCGGTTGCAGCGGCGGGCAGCGTCGCCGCGTCGGCGTCGACGGCCGTACCGGCCGGGATCGTTGCGGACGCGCATCAGGCCGCGCCCCGCGACGCAGTCCGTCCGGACTCGCACGAAGCCGCGCCGGCCTATGACGACGCACCGATCGTGCTGGATGCATTCATGCCGGCGGAGCCGAGCATGCGCGTGCCTGCCGTCGATACGGATGGCGCGGCATTCGACGGGGCCGTGCTGCCATCCGACGACGCACCGATCGTGCTGGATGCATTTATGCCGGCCGAGCAGGGCGTGCGCGTGCCTGCTGTCGATACGGGTACCCCGGCGTTCGGCGAGACCGTGCGGCATGCCATGCCGGATCCCGGCGTCGAAACCGATGCGCCGACGCGTCACGCGGACCGCGAGCATCGGCATGGCGCCGATGCACCAGCCGCGCCGGCATTCGATGCTCCGATCGACTTTGCGCCTTGGGAAGACATCGTCAGCCCGCCGGTTTCCGGGCTCGGCGCGTCGCATGAAAGCCCGATTGCCGCGCCACCGTCGGACGCGGACGAGTCGGTGGCCGCGAGCGCAGCGGTCGGTACACCTTCGGCCGCTGTCACGTCGACCGTGAGCGCCACGGGCCGCACCGTCGATGCGAAGGATGCGGCAACGGCCGCCGGAATTGCCGGCCAGGTCCAATCGCAAGCTACGGCGCTTGCCGATACCGCCGTATCGGTCGTCGCGAAAGAACACGCGCACGCGACGCAGGATGTCGTGAATCCGGTCCAGCCGGTCACGCCGCCTCCCCTCTCCGCTTCGTCGATCGCGGCAACGCCGACGCAGCCGCGTGCCGATGCAGTGCCCGTCGCCGCAGCGACGACGGCAGCCTCGGCCGCGTCGAACACGGCACCGGCCGGCGCCGTGACGGGAACGGTCTGGCACGCGGCAGCAGAGCACGGTGGCGAAACCGCTCCGTTGCCTGCAGGCATGCAACGCGCCACGCCACCGGCACCGGCGGCACCGGCCACCGCGGTCATGGAACCTGCGTCCGTCGACGCCGCGCCCTCCTCCGCATCATGGTCGAAGCCTTTGTCCGCTGAGCCCTTCGCTGGTACGCAGACGACCTCGGCAGCTGACGCGTCGTCGCCCGTCGGCAACGCATCCGGTTCTGCCGAGCCGGTGCCCGCGAACACGCCGAACAGCACACCTGTCGCCGCAGCGCCTGCGTTTACCGGCATGACAAACCCGGGCGCCGGTTCGCTGTCGCGACCGGCCGCATCGGAATCGTCTGTTGCGCCTGTTGCGCCTGTTGCGCCTGTTGCGCCTGTTGCGCCTGTTGCGCCTGTTGCGCCTGTTGCGCCGGCTGCTCCCATTGCACCGTCCACGCCGGTGAGTGTCACGGGTACTGCGTACGGTTCCGGCATTCACGCGCCGGCTGCCGCGGCGTCGACGATCGACGCCACGGATCCGGCATCGAGCATGGTCACGCCGGCGCCCGCACCGACGACGCCTGCCCGGACGCCGTCGACGGTTGCCTCCATCCCGGCCGCCGCGCAGGCGTCCGCATCCGCTCCGACCGCGGCAGCGGCGACATCCGCCCCCATGCCCGTGACTGGCGCCTCCGGCCTCACAACGGCACAACCTTTTGCGGCCGCGCCAAACGCAGCGGCTGCGGCTTCCGCCCTGACGTCTGCGGCGAGCGCTTCCGGCCCGGCCACCGCGCAGCCTTTCGCATCCGCGCCAACCGTGGCAGCCGCCACGGCGCCCGCATCGACCGGCACGTCCTTCAGCGCAACCGGATCGCAACCTGCGCAACGCACGCCGGTGTCGCCTGCCGCCGCGTCTTTCGCCTCGTCGGGCAGCGCATTGGCCGCAACGTCGACCGCATCGGCGACGCCTTCGGCAGCATCGACCACCCGCATGCCTGACGCTTCGGGATTCGGTGTGCCGGCCGCGACGACTGGAGCGACGCAGACGACAACCGGCGCCGCGCCTGTCGCTGCCACTGCCATCGCCCCGACACCGTCTTCCGGCACACTCGCCCCGACGAACACGGTCGCCGTTGCCGCGCCCGCCGCGTTCGGCGCCACGCCTGCCGCGACAAATGGCGCGCCGGCCTCCTTCGCCGCTGCCCCGGCCACGACGGCACCGGCCGCGTCGCCGACTTCCGCGCCCCCGTCGGTCTCGGCATTGCCGACCTACTCCGCGCCGGGCGGCTCCGTCGACACGGCGACACCGGCGCAATCCATCGCGTCCGCACCGCTGCCGCAGGCCCCGTCGTTCACCACCCCGCCGGCTCCCGCCGCTGCGCCGGCGAGTTGGTCCATGTCCGACATCGGCACGACGCCCGCGACAACCGGCATCACGATCCCGGCCGCCACGATCGCACCGCTTCCGGACGCAACGCCTCCCGCGGCCACCGTGCCGCCGGCACCGGCGGAATCGGGCGCCCCGGCCGCCGACGCATCGGCCGCGCCCGCGCGCCAGCCGCGCCCGAACGCGTTCGAATTCCACGCACCCGCGTCGTTCAACGTGGAGCTGCCGACGCTCGACCTGCTCGAGCCCGCGTCCGACGACGTCGAAACGATCACCGAGGAACACCTCGCGCAGACGGCCCAGGTCATCGAGCAGCGCCTGCAGGAGTTCAAGGTGCCGGTGACGGTGGTCGGCGCATCGGCCGGCCCGGTGATTACGCGCTTCGAGATCGAACCTGCGCTCGGCGTGCGCGGCAGCCAGATCGTCGGCCTGATGAAGGACCTGTCGCGCGGCCTCGGCCTCACGTCGATCCGCGTCGTCGAGACGATTCCCGGCAAGACCTGCATGGGCCTCGAGCTGCCGAACGCGAAACGCCAGATGATCCGCCTGTCGGAAATCCTCGAGTCGCGCCAATACCAGCATTCGGCGTCGCAGCTGACGATCGCGATGGGCAAGGACATCACCGGCCACCCGGTCGTCACCGATCTCGCGAAGGCGCCGCACATGCTGGTCGCCGGCACGACGGGTTCGGGCAAGTCGGTCGCGATCAACGCGATGATCCTGTCGCTGCTGTACAAGGCGACGCCCGAGGACGTGCGGCTGATCATGATCGACCCGAAGATGCTCGAGCTGTCGGTCTACGAAGGCATCCCGCACCTGCTCGCGCCGGTCGTCACCGACATGAAGCTCGCGGCGAACGCACTGAACTGGTGCGTCGGCGAAATGGAGAAACGCTACCGGCTGATGTCGGCCGTCGGCGTGCGCAATCTCGCGGGCTTCAACCAGAAGATCCGCGACGCGGAGGCGAAGGAAAAGAAGATCGGCAACCCGTTCTCGCTGACGCCCGACGATCCCGAGCCGCTGTCGAAGCTGCCGCTGATCGTCGTCGTGATCGACGAGCTGGCCGACCTGATGATGGTCGCCGGCAAGAAGATCGAGGAGCTGATCGCCCGTCTCGCGCAAAAGGCGCGCGCGGCCGGCATCCACCTGATCCTCGCGACCCAGCGCCCATCCGTCGACGTGATCACCGGCCTCATCAAGGCGAACATCCCGACGCGCGTCGCGTTCCAGGTGTCGTCGAAGATCGACTCGCGCACGATCCTCGACCAGATGGGCGCCGAATCGCTGCTCGGCCAGGGCGACATGCTGTTCCTGCCGCCGGGCACGGGCTACCCGCAGCGCGTGCACGGCGCGTTCGTCGCGGACGAGGAAGTGCACCGGATCGTCGAATACCTGAAGCAGTTCGGCGAGCCGCAGTACGAGGAAGGGATTCTGGACGGCCCGGCTGCCGACGGCGCGACGCAGGACCTGTTCGGCGAAGCGCCGGATGCGGAAGCCGATCCGCTGTACGACGAAGCGGTCGCGTTCGTCGTGCGCACGCGGCGCGCGTCGATCTCGTCGGTGCAGCGCCAGTTGCGCATCGGCTACAACCGCGCCGCGCGCCTCGTCGAGCAGATGGAGGCGGCCGGACTGGTGTCGCCGATGGGCATCAACGGCAGCCGCGAGGTGCTCGTGCCGGCCGCGGCCGACTGAGCATGGCGGCCGCACGGCCGCCGACGATCGATCCGGGCGCCCCGCGCAAGCGGCCGCCCGAACGAACAAGGGCGCTGCCTCGGCAGCGCCCTTTTTTCATGAACGGCGATTTACAGCGCCGCCGGCACCAGCTTGAAGTCGACCGGGCTGCCGACCGCCACCTTCTGCGGGTTCGCGCCGAGCTGCCCCGTCTGGACGTCGCGGCTGAACACGTAGAACGTGTCGCTGTCCTGGTTGCCGACGATCAGCCACTTGCCGGTCGGATCGATCAGGAATTCACGCGGCGTCCTGCCGAGGCTCGACTGGCGCCCGACGGTCTTCAGCCGGCCGTCGGCCTGGTTCACCGCGTAGATCACGATTTCGTTCACGTCGCCGCGATTGCTCGCGTACAGGAAGCGGCCGTCCGGCGACAGGTGGATCGCGCCGCCGCCGACCTTGCCCTTGAAGCCCGGCACCGTCATCGGCAGCGTCTCGACCGGCGTCAGCTTGCCGTCGCGGTAGCCGAACACCTCGACCGACGCGTTGAGTTCGCTCGTCACGTACGCGAACCGGCCATCGGCGCTGAATACCATGTGACGCGGGCCGGAGCCGGCCTTCACCGGCGTGTAGCGCGTGTCGGTCGGGCTGATCAGCCCGCGGCTGCCGTCCACCGTGTAGCGGTAGCCGTAGAGCTTGTCCGCGCCGAGGTCCTGCACGAACAGGTAGCGGCCGTCGGGCGAGAACACCGTCGAGTGCACGTGCGCGCCGTCCTGGCGCCCCTTCACGGGCCCCGTGCCCTCGTGATGCACCGTCAGCACGGCCGGGCCGGCCGCACCGCCGTCGCGGATCGGGAACACGGCGAAGCTGCCGCCCGGATCGGCCGCGACCGAGTAGTTGGCCGTGACGAGGTACTTGCCGTCCGGTGACAGCGCGAGATAGCAAGGATCGTTCCCTTCCGACGACACGCGGTCGATGAACGTGAGCGCCCCCGTCCTCGGATCGAAGCCGAACGTGCTGATGCCGCCGCGCTGCGTGGCCGGCCCGTTGTCGCCGGGCAGTTCGTTGACCGCGTAGACGGTGCGACCGTCGCGGCTCGGCAACAGGTAGGACGGATTCACGGTCTTCGCCGACGACACGGGCGCGATGCTGCCCGTTTTCGTATCGAAGCGGTACACGTAGATCCCGTCGCTGCCGTGCCCCGTATAGGTGCCGACGAGCAGGTTGTAGACGCCGTCGGCCGGTGCCGGCGATTGTTGCGCGAAGGCGTGGGTCGCGGACAAGGAAAGCACGAGCGCGAAACCTTTCATCCAGTGAGCGAACCTAAGCGGGAACCCTCGTGTCGAAGCGCGCGCGTCACGCTCGCGTAAACGGTTGGGCATTGAATCCTCCTTGCATCGAGTCGCTTCAAGTGTTGAGATAGGACGAAACGCCGGCCGTTCATGCGCTCCGCCGCCCGGGCGAGTATACGGGGCGCGACGCCGGCGCGTGAAGCCCGGGCGCCGCAGCCCT
Organism: Burkholderia sp. BCC1988; assembly: GCF_905339895.1. Lineage (NCBI taxonomy): Bacteria > Pseudomonadati > Pseudomonadota > Betaproteobacteria > Burkholderiales > Burkholderiaceae > Burkholderia > Burkholderia sp. BCC1988. The sequence continues at coordinate 55,708 of NZ_CAJPHA010000019.1, read as the reverse complement.
GCATCGTGAACTCGAATATCCAAGGACCGCTTGCCCATGCCCGCCCTGATCGAAGACTACGCCCTCGTCGGCGACGGCCACACCGCCGCGCTGATCTCGAAAGACGGCTCCGTCGACTGGCTGTGCTGGCCCCGCTTCGATTCGGGCGCCTGTTTCGCGGCGCTGGTCGGCACGCCCGAGCACGGCCGCTGGCTGCTCGCGCCGGCCGCCGACGCCGCGATCACGCACACGACGCGCCGCTATCGCGGCGACACGCTGATCCTCGAAACCGACTACGAAAGCGCCGACGGCGCGGTCACCGTGATCGACTTCATGCCGCCCGGCAACGGCTGGTCCGAACTGGTGCGGATCGTCGTCGGCCGCCACGGCACGATGAAGATGCGCATGGAACTGGTGTTGCGCTTCGACTACGGTTTCTCGATCCCGTGGGTCACGCAGCTGACGCGCGAGGACGGCATGAAGGCGATCGCCGGCCCCGATACCGTCGTGCTGCGCACGCCGGTGCCGCTCACCGGCAAGAACCTCCATACGCTCGCGGAATTCACGGTGAGCGCCGACGAACGTGTGCCGTTTTCGCTCAGCTATGCGGCGTCGCACCTGCGGCTGCCGCCCGCGCGCGATCCGCTGTCGATGCTCGCGCGCACCGAGAACTACTGGCTCGAATGGTCGGGCCGCTGCCAGGTGCAGGGCCGCTACGCGGCCGCCGTGCGCCGTTCGCTGATCACGCTGAAGGCGCTCGCGTACGAGCCGACCGGCGGCATCGTCGCGGCGCCGACCACGTCGCTGCCCGAGAAGATCGGCGGCAACCGCAACTGGGACTACCGCTACTGCTGGCTGCGCGACGCGACGATCACGCTGCTCGCGCTGATGCGCGGCGGCTATTACGACGAGGCGCGCGCGTGGCGCACGTGGCTCGGCCGCGTGATGGCCGGCTCGCCCGAGCAGATCCAGATCATGTACGGGATCGCGGGCGAGCGCCGGCTGCCGGAAATGGAGCTCGACTGGCTGCCCGGCTACCAGGATTCGAAACCGGTGCGCGTCGGCAACGGCGCCGCGAACCAGCTCCAGCTCGACGTGTTCGGCGAAGTGATGGCCGCGCTGCACCTCGCGCGCGTGGGCGGCCTGCAGGCCGACGACACGGTGTGGTCCGTCCAGTGCTCGCTGCTCGACCATCTCGAGAAGATCTGGCGGGAACCCGACGAGGGCATCTGGGAAACGCGCGGCGGCCGCCGCCACTTCACGTTCTCGAAGGTGATGGCGTGGGTCGCGTTCGACCGCGCGATCAAGTCGGCGGAGATGTTCCGGCTGCCCGCGTCGCTCGACCGCTGGCGCGCGCTGCGCGACCGGATCCACGCGGACGTGTGCGACAACGCATGGCATGAAGGCAAACAGGCGTTTGCCCAGAGCTACGGCAGCGACGAGCTCGACGCGAGCGTGCTGCTGCTGCCGCTGCTCGGCTTCCTGCCGCCGGAAGACCCGCGCATCGTCGGCACGGTCGACGCGATCGAGCGGGAATTGCTGCACGACGGCCTCGTGATGCGCTACCGCACGACCGAGTACGACGACGGCCTGCCGCCGGGCGAAGGCACGTTCCTCGCGTGCAGCTTCTGGCTGGTCGACAACTACGCGCTGCTCGGCCGGATCGACGACGCGCACCGGCTGTTCAGCCGGCTGCTCGCGCTGTCGAACGACCTCGGGCTGCTCGCCGAGGAATACGATCCGGTCGATGGCCGGCTCGTCGGCAATTTCCCGCAGGCGTTCTCGCACGTGGCGCTCGTGCATACCGCGATGAACCTGATGCACCATGAAGAGGCGATGGCGCGCGCGGCCGGCCAGCCGGCGCCGGCCGTGGCGACGGGGCGCTGACCGGGGGTGGAGCGGCTTCTTCAGAGATCGTCAATTCGCAAACGTTTGATGAAAAAACGGAAAAATGTTGCATTGCAACATTGATCGTTGTCCGATATGATCGACTCGATTGTCCGGCCGCACTGCAACATGGCCGGTCGCTGACCCACACGGCACGCCGCGACGCCACACGCCCCTGCGCACCGTCCCCCAAGCGGGAGTAGTCTGCATGCTTTACCAACTGCACGAATTCCAGCGGGCGATGCTGAGCCCGCTCACGGCCTGGGCCCAGGCCGCCTCCAAGTCGTTCGCCAATCCGTCCAGCCCGTTCTCGCTGATGCCCGGCGCGCCGCGGATGGCCGCCGCGTACGAACTGATGTACCGGCTCGGCAAGGATTACGAGAAGCCCGAATTCAACATTCACCAGATCGTCAAGGACGGCCACAACATCCCGATCGTCGAGCAGACGATCATCGAGAAGCCGTTCTGCCGGCTGCTGCGTTTCAAGCGCTATTCGGACGACGCCGATGCCGTCACGCAGCTGAAGGACGAGCCGGTCGTGCTGGTCTGCGCGCCGCTGTCGGGCCACCACTCGACGCTGCTGCGCGACACCGTGCGCACGCTGCTGCAGGATCACAAGGTGTACATCACCGACTGGATCGATGCGCGGATGGTGCCGGTCGAGGTCGGCCCGTTCCACCTGCACGACTACATCGCGTACATCCAGGAATTCATCCGCCACATCGGCGCGCGCAACCTGCACGTGATCTCCGTGTGCCAGCCGACCGTGCCGGTGCTCGCGGCGATCTCGCTGATGGCGAGCCGCGGCGAGGACACGCCGCTCACGATGACGATGATGGGCGGCCCGATCGACGCGCGCCGCAGCCCGACGTCGGTGAATTCGCTCGCGACGCAGCACTCGACCGCGTGGTTCGAGAACAACGTGATCCACACGGTGCCCGCGAACTATCCGGGCGAAGGCCGCCACGTGTATCCGGGCTTCCTGCAGCACACGGGCTTCGTCGCGATGAACCCGGAACGTCACGCGCAATCGCACTGGGACTTCTACCAGAGCCTGCTGCGCGGCGACGAGGACGACGCCGAGGCGCACCGCCGCTTCTACGACGAGTACAACGCGGTGCTCGACATGGCGGCCGAGTACTACCTCGAGACGATCCGCGTCGTGTTCCAGGAATTCCGGCTCGCGGAAGGCACGTGGGATGTCGAAGGCGAGCGCGTGCGTCCGCAGGACATCAAGCACACCGCGCTGATGACGATCGAGGGTGAACTCGACGACATCTCGGGCAGCGGCCAGACGCACGTCGCGCACGAGCTGTGCACGGGCATCCCGCAGGACGACCGCCGCAGCCTGACCGCCGAGAAGTGCGGTCACTACGGGATCTTCTCCGGCCGCCGCTGGCGCACGATCATCTATCCGCAGTTGCGCGACTTCATCCGCGAGCATGCGCCGGAACCGAAGAACGGCACGACGAAGTTGCCTCCCGATGCACAGGACGCGACCACGATCGGCGCCGTGCCGGCCGCCACGCCGCAGCCTGAAACGACGGCGCGCGCCACCGCCGCGAAACGCACGCGCCCGAAAGCGCCGGCCGTGACGGTCGCACCCGCCAGGACGGCCGTCGCGAAGGCCGCCCCTGCCGCGAAACGCGCAGGCAGCACGCGCGCCAAGCCCGCGCGGGCGCGCAAGGCCGCCTGACGCACCGCGTCCCGACGCAAAAACGCCGCCGTTGCTTGCGCACGGCGGCGTTTTTTTTATCTGGCGGTCGCCGTCGCTGCGACTCATCGATTCATCGACGCGTCGGTTCATCGGCGCGTCGGTTCGACGGTTCGTCGACTCAGCGCCGCAGCAGATACGCGAGCAGCAACTCGGTGTTCATCCTGACCATCTCCGCGCGCTCGTCGGCTTCGCTGAAGTCGCGGCCGAGCGTCGCGGCGAGCGTGAAGCGGTTCGACACGATGTAATAGCCGAGCCCCGACAGCGTCACGTAGAAGCGCAGCGGATCGACGTCGCTGCGGAACAGCCCGGCCTTCTGGCCGCGCATCAGCACGTTGCCGAGCTTCGCGACGATCGGCGACATCATCTCGCGGATCCGCGTCGACTTGTGCAGGTAGCGCGCTTCGTGCAGGTTCTCGTTGTTGATGAGCCGCAGCAGTTCGGGATGATCGCGGTAGTAGTCCCACACGAAATGCGCGAGCCGCGTGACGGCCTCGACGGGCGCGACGCCATCCAGATCGAGCACGCGCTCGGCCTCGGTCAGCGCGGAGAACGCGTGTTCGAGCACGGCCGTAAACAGCTGCTCCTTGCTGCCGAAGTAGTAATAGAGCATGCGCTCGTTGGTCTCGGCCCGGCGCGCGATCTGGTCGACGCGTGCGCCGAACAGCCCTCCACCCGCGAACTCTTCGGCTGCCGCCATCAGGATGCGGCGGCGTGTACCTTCAGGATCTCTTTTGATTTTTGGCTGATTCATGGTGGCGTTTTGCTATGTGAGCCGCGTGATCCTGATCCGGACCGGCACCCCCACCGCCTCGGCGCCGGCTGCCCTGGAACGAGCGCGCCGCATGCGGCCGCCCTCCTGCTGAGCCCCTGCAAAAAAGCGGTTCGATTATGCGCACAGACAGCGTCCAGCGCAATGCGGGAAATCGGCGATAATCAAGGTTTGGCAAACCTTTCCGGCCGCGCCAGACGCGGCCGAGAGCCATTCGGCGCTGCTGCGCCCGTTGTCACCGTGACCGATTCCAAGACCCTCGCGGATCGCATCGAAGATCTGCTTCCCCAGACGCAATGCACGAAGTGCGGCTATAGCGGCTGCCGTCCGTACGCCGAAGCGATCGCCGCCGGCGACGCGAACTACAACCAGTGCCCGCCCGGCGGCGCCGAAGGCATCGCACGCCTCGCGCGCCTGCTCGGCAAGCCCGTGATCCCGCTGAATCCCGTCAACGGCGCCGAGCATCCGCGCGCCGTCGCGTTCATCGACGAAAGCCTGTGCATCGGCTGCACGCTGTGCATGCAGGCGTGCCCGGTCGACGCGATCATCGGCGCACCGAAACAGATGCACACGATCGTCGAATCGCTGTGCACGGGCTGCGACCTGTGCGTACCGCCCTGCCCGGTCGACTGCATCGCGATGGTCCCCGTGACCGACGAGCGCACCGGCTGGGACGCGTGGTCGCAGGAACAGGCGGACGCCGCGCGCGAGCGCCACGACCGCCGGCTCGCGCGCCAGCGTCGCGAACGCGAGGCCGCCGAGGCGCGCGCCGCCGCCCGCCGCGCGGCCAGCGCCGGCGCCAGCGCGGCCAAGGCTGCGCCGGCCGCGGAACAGCCGGGCGCACCGGGCGCGGCACCAGCCGACGACGCCGACGCGAAGAAGCGCGCGATCATCGCGGCCGCGCTCGAACGCGCCCGCAAGAAGAAGGAAGAACTGTCCGGGCAAGGCGCCGGGCCGAAGAACACCGAAGGCGTGAGCGCGGCCGTGCAGGCGCAGATCGACGCGGCCGAAGCCCGCCGCAAGCGGCTCGCCGAACAGCAGGCGCAGCGCGACGCCGAGGCCGCCGGCGACACCCCCGGCGATCCGGACCACGACGACCGGAACGGCCCGTCCGCGCCGCCCGACAAGAACCGCCCATGAACGCCACGAAACGACGCGCGATCTACGAAACGCTGCAAAGCCTCAATCCGCATCCGACCACCGAGCTCGAATACACGACGCCGTTCGAGTTGCTGATCGCGGTGATGCTGTCCGCGCAGGCGACCGACGTGTCGGTCAACAAGGCGATGCGCAAGATGTTCCCGGTCGCGAACACCCCGCGACAAATCGTCGCGCTCGGTGAAGAAGGTGTCGCCGACTACATCAAGACGATCGGCCTGTACCGCACCAAGGCGAAGAACGTGATCGCGACGTGCAACATCCTGCTCGAGCGCTACGACGGCGAGGTGCCGGCCGATCGCGAAGCGCTCGAGAGCCTGCCGGGCGTCGGCCGCAAGACCGCGAACGTCGTGCTGAACACCGCGTTCGGCCAGCCGACGATCGCGGTCGACACGCACATCTTCCGCGTCGCGAACCGCACGGGGCTCGCGCCGGGCAAGGACGTGCGGGCCGTGGAGGCCGCGCTCGAGAAGTTCACGCCGAAGGAATTCCTGCAGGATGCGCATCACTGGCTGATCCTGCACGGACGCTATGTGTGCAAGGCGCGCAAGCCCGAATGCTGGCACTGCGCGATCGAGCCGCTGTGCGAATTCCGGCCGAAGACGCCGCCGCCGAACGAGTGAGCGTCAGCCGCGGCTGACGCACTGCACGGCCGCTCGTGCCGTTCGAGCCGTTCGAGCCGTTCGAGCCGTTCGAGCCGTTCGAGCCGCTCGAGCCGCTCGAGCCGTTCGAGCCGCTCGTGCCGCGCACTGCGCGCGGTACGACCCGCGGACGCCATTTCGGCGCCCGCGCCTTGTCCCTGCCCTGCTATGCGTTGGACGTCGCCGTCGCGTCGTCGGCCGCCGCGCCGCCCGCGCGCACGAGTGCGAGCACGGCCGCGAGGATCGCGACGCCGCCGATCCACTGCAACGGCGACAGCGCCTCGCCGAACAGCAGCGCCGCGAGCGCGACCGTCACGACCGGCTCGAGCGTCGACAGCATCGACGTGCGCGCGGCCCCCAGCCGCTCGAGCCCGGCGAAGAACGCGAGCATCGCGGCGACCGTCGACACCAAGGCGATCGCGAGCATCGACGCCCAGCCGCCGGCCGTCGCCGGCCAGCGCGGCGGCGCGCCGAACGCCGCGGTCCGCACGATCGCGATCGCGACGAGCGTCGCGGTCGCCGACAGGCAGATGATGGCGGTCGTCGCGAGCGGATCGACGCCGCGCGTCGCCTTCGTGCCGCCGACGATGTACAGCGAATAGATCACCGCGGCGGCCAGCGCGAGCGCGATGCCGAGCGGCTCGCCGTGGCCGCCGCCGACCATCAGCGCGGAGCCCGCGACGCAGAGCACGAGCGCGACCGCCTTCGCGCGCGTGAGGCGCTCGCCGAGCCACCATGCGGCCAGCAGCGTGACGAAGGCCGGATACAGGTACAGCAGCAAGGCGACGAGGCTCGCCTGCGCATGCTGGAGCGCACTGAAATAGCAGAACGACTGCCCGACGTAGCCGAGCGCTCCCATCGCGACGAGCGGCGCGAGCGTGCGGCCGCGCGGCCATGCGACGCGGCGGTGCCGCGCGATCGCGGCAAGGATCGCACCGCCGATCGCGAAGCGCACGATCAGCAGCCCGAGCACGTCGACACCGGCCGCATACGCATAGCGGCCGAAGATCGCCATCGCGCCGAACGCGGCGGCGGACAGCGCGACATAGAGCGCGCCCTGTAGCGCGGCGGACGATGAGCGGACGGTGGCGGACATGATGGAGCGGTGCGAGCGCGACGACGGGAATCGTCGGAGTGTAGCGGCGCGGCGGCCGGCAGCCTAGCCCGCGCTTACCCGTTGCGCGGCGGCCAGCGCCGCACGCCGACCCGGCGTACAATGCGCGACGCGGCATGACGCCGCCCGAATCACGACGTTTCCCCACCATGTTCAATCCGAGTCGCGACGAAGTCCGTCGCTTTTTCACCGAGACCTGGCGCAAGCAGCGCGCCGGCGAGATCCTGACGCCGCTGGAAGCGATGGCAGCCGACTGGATCGTCGAGCATCCGGAATACCACGACGACCTCGCGGACGCCGACGGCGCCGCCGCGCGCAACTACACGCCCGAGGAAGGCCGCACGAACCCGTTCCTGCATCTGTCGATGCACCTCGCGATCAGCGAGCAGCTGTCGATCGACCAGCCGCCCGGCATCCGCGCCGCGCACGATAAGCTGGCCGCGAAGCTCGACTCGACCCACGAGGCGCAGCACATGATCATGGAGTGCCTCGGCGAGACGATCTGGGAAGCGCAGCGCACCGGCACGCCGCCCGATACGGACGCGTACCTGCAGCGCATCCTGCGCCGCGCGTCGCGCGACTGAGCGCCGCGGACAAAAAAATACCCCGCCGCGGCGGGGTATTCCGGCTGCACGGACCGGCAAGGTCCGGCGCGCTTACTTCTTGAAGACGAGATCCGTCTCTTTCAGCGACTCGATGTAGGCCGCGATGTCCTTCATGTCGCTGACCGACAGGTTCTGCACCTGCGCCTGCATGATCGCGTTGTTGCGACCGAGCAGCGGGTTCGTCAGCCCCATCTGGTACTGGCGCATCGCCCACACGAGGTAGTCGGCGTGCTGGCCCGCGAGGCGCGGATATTCTGCGTTGATCGGCTTGTTCAGCTGCGCGCCGTGGCAGGCCGCGCAGTTGTGCGACTCGACCAGCTCCTTGCCCTTCGTGGTGTCCGCCGCATGCGCGGTACCGATCGCGAGGCCGGCCGCCAGTGCAACCGCCGCCGTCTTGAATGCGTTGTTCATGAATGCTCCTGTCCCGCCGGTCAGATCGGCGGCGCGCGCTTTACTTGTAGGGATTGTCCTTCGTGTCGGCCTTCTGGACGGCGTAGTAAGCCGCCAGATCCGCGATGTCCTGGTCCGTCAGCGAACCGGCGATCGCGTTCATCGACGGGAAGTGACGATCTTTCTTGCGGTAGGCCTTCAGCGCGTTCTCGAGGTATTGCTGGTTCTGGCCGCCGAGGACGGGCACCCGGTAGACCTCCGGATACGCCGCGCGGTAATCCTGGATGCCGTGGCAACCGATACACATGGCGGCCTTGCTTGCCCCGTCCTTCGGGTTGCCGACCACACCGGCCGCCTGCGCGCTGCCCGCGAGCGCCACGAGCGCTGCGACAACGACGTGTTTGCCGACGAATTTGTTCATAGCTCTTGTAACCTAGCTTGAGGGGAAACTGGCGCCGAAGCGGCAACGGCCCGCGCCGTTTTGCTTGTCGGTCGCCACGCAGGCCAAAAAAAACGGCCAGATTGTACCGCGTCGGCGGGGAATGCGTCCATACGGCGCCCCGGTCCGCCCCGCCGCAGCCCCGCAACGATACGCGGCCCCGGCCCAACCGGACAGCCCTTCTGACTTATACTGGGTTTTTTTGCGACCAGGAAAGAGCGCCGCCATGCGTTTCGAAGGATCCTCGCACTACGTCGCCACCGACGACCTGAAGCTCGCGGTCAATGCCGCGCTGACGCTGCAGCGCCCGCTGCTGATCAAGGGCGAGCCCGGCACCGGCAAGACCATGCTCGCCGAGGAAGTGGCAGCCGCGCTCGACATGCCGCTGTTGCAGTGGCACATCAAGTCGACGACGAAGGCGCAGCAGGGCCTGTACGAATACGACGCGGTGTCGCGGCTGCGCGACTCGCAGCTCGGCGACGCGCGCGTGAAGGACATCGCGAACTACATCGTGAAGGGCGTGCTGTGGCAGGCGTTCGACGCCGAGCGCCCGAGCGTGCTGCTGATCGACGAGATCGACAAGGCCGACATCGAATTCCCGAACGACCTGCTGCGCGAGCTCGACCGGATGGAATTCCACGTGTACGAGACGCGCGAGACCGTGCGCGCGAAGCACCGCCCGCTCGTGATCATCACGTCGAACAACGAGAAGGAGCTGCCCGACGCATTCCTGCGCCGCTGCTTCTTCCACTACATCCAGTTTCCCGATCCGTCGACGATGCAGCAGATCGTCGCGGTCCACTTCCCGGACATCCGCGAGGAACTGCTGCGCGCGGCGCTCGAGAGCTTCTTCGAGCTGCGCGCCGTGTCGGGATTGAAGAAAAAGCCGTCGACGTCCGAGCTGCTCGACTGGCTGAAGCTGCTGCTCGCCGAGAACATCCCGGCCGACGCGCTGCGCGGCGTCGACGCGAAGCAGATCGTGCCGCCGCTCGCGGGCGCGCTGCTGAAGAACGAGCAGGACCTGAGCCTGCTCGAGCGGCTCGTCTACATGAACCGGCACAACCGGTAACCCACCCGCGAAGGCCCGGCCATGCTGCTCAATTTCTTCTACGCGCTGCGCGCAGCCAAGCTGCCCGTCTCGGTGAAGGAATACCTGACGCTGCTCGAATCGCTGAAGGCCGGGCTGATCTCGCCGTCGATCGACGCGTTCTACTTCCTCGCGCGGATGACGCTCGTCAAGGACGAGCAGTACTTCGACAAGTTCGACCAGGCGTTCGGCGCGTATTTCCACGGCGTGTCCGCCCTGCCTTCCGAGGCGTTCGACGTTCCGCTCGACTGGCTCGAGAAACGCCTCCAGCGCGAGCTGTCGCCGGAGGAAAAGGCGCAGATCGAAGCGATGGGCGGCCTCGACAAGCTGATGGAGCGCCTGAAGGAACTGCTCGACGAGCAGAAGGAACGCCACGAAGGCGGCAACAAGTGGATCGGCACCGGCGGCACGTCGCCGTTCGGGCACGGCGGCTACAACCCCGAAGGCATGCGCATCGGCGGCCCGTCGAACGGCAACCGCACCGCGGTCAAGGTGTGGGAAGCGCGCGTCTATCGCGACTACGACGATTCCGTCGAGATCGGCACGCGCAACATCAAGGTCGCGCTGCGGCGCCTGCGCCGCTTCGCGCGCGAAGGCGCGGCCGAGGAGCTCGACCTGCCCGGCACGATCCGCAGCACGGCCGCGAACGCGGGCTGGCTCGACCTGCGGATGGTGCCCGAGCGCCACAACAACGTGAAGGTGCTGATGCTGCTCGACGTCGGCGGCTCGATGGACGACCACATCAAGCGCACCGAGGAGCTGTTCTCGGCCGCGAAGGCCGAGTTCAAGCACCTGGAGTTCTACTACTTCCACAACTGCGTGTACGACCACCTGTGGAAGAACAACCGCCGCCGCCACGCGGAGCGCACCGCGACGTGGGACGTGCTGCACAAGTTCACGCCCGACTACAAGCTGATCTTCGTCGGCGACGCGACGATGAGCCCGTACGAGGTGCTGCAGCCCGGCGGCTCGGTCGAATACAACAATCCGGAAGCCGGCGCCGTCTGGCTGCGCCGCCTCGCCGACCAGTTCCCCCACCATGCATGGCTGAACCCGGAGCCCGAGCGGCTATGGGAATACCGGCAATCGGTCTCGATCATTCGCGACGTGCTCGGTCAGCGCATGTACCCGCTCACGCTCGCGGGCCTCGAAACCGCGATGCGCGCACTCAGCAAGTAACGAACCCACCCTGCAGACACGAAGGCCGCGTCCAGGCGGCCTCCCCCGGAGATAGCATGAACCCTTCGCCCACCGCGAGCGCTGGCCGCGCCGGCGGCCGCCGCTTTTTCACCGATACGTCCGTCTCGGCGCTCGTCGCCGGCTTCGTCGCGATGATGACGGGCTACACGAGCTCGCTCGTGCTGATGTTCCAGGCCGGCCGCGCCGCGCACCTGACCGACGCGCAGATCTCGTCGTGGATCTGGGCGCTGTCGATCGGCATGGCGCTGACGACGATCGGCCTGTCGCTGCGCTTTCGCGCGCCCGTCGTGGTCGCGTGGTCGACGCCCGGCGCCGCGCTGCTGATCGCGTCGCTGCCCGGCGTACCGTATCCCGAAGCCATCGGCGCGTTCGTCGTGTGCGCACTGCTGCTGACCGCGGTCGGCCTGAGCGGGCTGTTCGACACGCTGATGCGGCGCATTCCGGCCGGCATCGCCGCCGCCCTGCTCGCGGGCATCCTGTTCGAGATCGGCATCGAGATCTTCCGCGCCGCGCAGTTCCAGACCGCGCTCGTGCTCGCGATGTTCTTCACCTACCTGATCGTCAAGCGGCTCGCGCCGCGCTACGCGATCGTCACGACGCTGCTCGTCGGCACCGTGGCGGCCGGCGGCCTCGGCCTGCTCGACTTCAGCCGCTTCCACATCGCGCTCGCGCAGCCCGTGTTCACGATGCCCGCGTTCTCGATCGCGTCGATCGTCAGCATCGGCATTCCGCTGTTCGTCGTCGCGATGGCGTCGCAGAACGTGCCGGGCATCGCGGTGCTGCGCGCGGACGGCTATTCGACCCCGTCGTCGCCGCTGATCGCGTCCACCGGCCTCGCGTCGCTGCTGCTCGCGCCGTTCGGCTCGCACGGCGTGAACCTCGCGGCGATCACCGCGGCGATCTGCACGGGCCCCGAAGCGCACGAGGATCACGCGAAGCGCTACACGGCCGCCGTGTGGTGCGGCACGTTCTACCTGATCGCCGGGATCTTCGGCGCGACGATCGCCGCGCTGTTCGCGGCACTGCCGAAGGCGCTCGTCGTGTCGGTCGCCGCGCTCGCGCTGTTCGGCTCGATCATGAGCGGGCTCGCGAACGCGATGCAGGACGTGAAGCAGCGCGAAGCCGCGCTCGTCACGTTCATGGTCACCGCGTCGGGTCTGACGCTGTTGTCGATCGGCTCGGCGTTCTGGGGCCTCGTCGCGGGGATCGTCACGCAGGTGATCCTGAACGCGCGGCGCCCCGCGTGATGCGGCGCGACGCCCGCCACGGCAGGCGCCGGACCCGCCAAAACGTGCCCGACACGAATCGGGCCTAAAATGATGGATCGAAGGCGGTGCCCGGCGCCGCCTCGCTTCGCCGCCGCGCTCGCGCGGCCCGTGAGAACCCGGCGCGCCGCGCCCTTCTTCCGAATCGCCATGACTACCGCACTCGACCAGCTGAAGCAGTACACGACCGTCGTCGCCGACACGGGCGATTTCCAGCAGCTTGCGCAATACAAGCCGCAGGATGCGACCACGAACCCGTCGCTGATCCTGAAGGCCGTCCAGAAGGACGCGTACAAGCCGATCCTCGAGAAAACCGTCCGCGATCATCGCAACGAAAGCACCGATTTCATCATCGACCGCCTGCTGATCGCATTCGGCACCGAGATCCTGAAGCTGATTCCGGGCCGCGTGTCGACCGAGGTCGATGCGCGCCTGTCGTTCGACACGCAGCGCTCGATCGACAAGGGTCGCGAACTCATCGCACTGTACGAAGCCGCCGGCGTCGGCCGCGAGCGCATCCTGATCAAGCTCGCATCGACGTGGGAAGGCATTCGCGCGGCCGAGGTGCTGCAGAAGGAAGGGATCAAGTGCAACATGACCCTGCTTTTCTCGCTCGTGCAGGCCGCCGCGTGCGCGGAAGCCGGCGCGCAACTGATCTCGCCGTTCGTCGGCCGCATCTACGACTGGTACAAGAAGCAGGCCGGCGCCGACTGGGATGAAGCGAAGAACGGCGGTGCGAACGATCCGGGCGTGCAGTCGGTGCGCCGCATCTACACCTACTACAAGACGTTCGGCTACAACACCGAAGTGATGGGCGCGAGCTTCCGCACGACGAGCCAGATCACCGAGCTCGCGGGCTGCGACCTGCTGACGATCAGCCCCGATTTGCTGCAGAAGCTGCACGACAGCACCGACACGGTGGCGCGCAAGCTGTCACCGGACGCGCTGCAGGACAAGCCGACCGAGCGCGTCGCGATCGACGAGGCATCGTTCCGCTTCCAGCTGAACGACGAAGCGATGGCGACCGAAAAGCTGTCCGAAGGCATCCGCGTGTTCGCCGCCGATGCGGTGAAGCTCGAAAAGCTGATCGACGGGCTGCGCTGAACCACGCCGCACGTGACGTGACGACCGTCAGTTGAACTGTCAGCAACCCTGACAACAGCCGTCAGCAGCGTGACGAACGGCCGCGAACCGCGTGTTCGCGGCCGTTTTTATTTTTCATTCCATCGTCAGACGCGCGCACTACAATCCACGTCACGAGTGCGCCGGCCGCATCCCGGCGTGCTCTTCCCGGTCAATCTTGGAAGTACCCGCGCCGGCACCGACACGCCGGCCCGGTCAACAGGAGACAACGATGCAAGTCCAACCGTATCTGACGTTCTACGGCCGCGCGGAAGAGGCCCTTCAGTTCTACGAAAAGGCGCTCGGCGCGAAGACGATGTTCAAGATGCGCTTCAAGGATGCGCCGCCGAATCCCGAACACGCGATCACGCCCGAGATGGCCGACAAGGTGATGCATGCGAGCTTCACGATCGGCGACTCGATGATCATGTGCTCGGACGGCGACTGCAGCCAGCCGGGCGGCACGCACGCCGGCTATTCGCTGTCGCTGAACCCGGCGACGGTCGAGGAAGGCCAGAAGCTGTTCGATGCGCTCGCCGACGGCGGCGAAGTGACGATGCCGTTCGGCAAGACGTTCTGGGCGCTCGGCTTCGGGATGGCGAAGGACCGTTTCGGCGTGCACTGGATGGTCAACGTCGAAGACCTGTCGCAACGCGAGGATCTCGTGAAACGCGCGCAGGGCTGACACCCGCGAAAACGCCCGCCACTTCGCAGTGACGGGCGTCGTTGCCGCTGCGCGATGCGCGGCCCGCGACACGCGGCCGCGCCGCCCGCATCAACCCTCGACGACGTCGAGATAGTCCTCCGGCCGCGTGCGATCCTCCGCATGCGCCATGCCCATCGCGCGCACCAGCACGCTCACCGCCACCGCCACCACCAGGTTCACGACCAGCGACCACACGGCCGCGTAGCCGGGAATCGCGAGGCCGAACAGGTGGATCGTGAAGATCGAGCTCGCGAGCTTCAACGACACCGCCATCCACGTGCCGCACACGATGCCTGCCGCCCAGCCGGCCAGCAGGCCGCGATGGTCGAGCAGCCGCGTGTACAGGCCGAGCACGATCGCGGGCAGCGTCTGGATGATCCAGATCCCGCCGAGCAGCTGCAGCTGGATCGCATAGGTGAGCGGCAGCCCGAGGATGAACGCGACCGCGCCGACCTTCACGATCAGCGACGTGAGCTTCGCGACGTGCGTCTCCTGGTCGTGCGTCATGTCGCGGTTGATGAACTCGCGGTGGATGTTGCGCGTATAGAGGTTCGCGGCCGCGATCGACATGATCGCCGCCGGCACCAGCGCGCCGATGCCGATCGCCGCGAACGCGACGCCGACGAACCACGACGGGAAATACTCGAGGAACAGCGCGGGCACCGCGAAGTTCGGGCCGAACGCCTTGAAGTACGGCGCGTACTGCGGCATGTCCTTCACGCCCGCTGCAAGCGCCATGTAGCCGAGCAGCGCGAGCAAGCCGAGCACGAACGAGTACGCGGGCAGCATCGCCATGTTGCGGCGGATCGAGTTGCCGGACGACGACGACAGGATCGCCGTGACCGAGTGCGGATACAGGAACAGCGCGAGCGCCGAGCCGATCGCGAGCGTCACGTACGCGCTGTAGCCGTTCAGGCTCGCCGCGTCGGGTGCCTTCAGCAGCAGCTTCGCGGGCGGCACGCTCGCGAAGATGTGGCCGAAGCCGCCGAGCTTCGCCGGGATCACGATGACCGCCGCGGCGATCGTGATGTAGATCAGGATGTCCTTCACGATCGCGATCATCGCGGGCGCGCGCAGCCCCGACGTGTACGTGTACGCGGCGAGGATCGCGAACGCGATGATCAGCGGCAGGTCGCCGACGAAGCCCGTCGTGTCGAAGCCGAGCGCGCCGATCACGACTTCGATGCCGACGAGCTGCAGCGCGATGTACGGCATCGTCGCGAGGATGCCCGTCACCGCGATCGCGAGCGCGAGCATCCGGCTGCCGTAGCGTGCGTTCACGAAGTCGGCGGCCGTCACGTAGCCGTGACGCTTCGCGATGCTCCACAGCTTCGGGAACACGACGAACGCGAACGGGTAGATCAGGATCGTGTACGGCAGCGCGAAGAAGCCCATCGCGCCGGCGCCGAACACGAGCGCGGGCACCGCGACGAACGTATAGGCCGTGTAGAGGTCGCCGCCGAGCAGGAACCACGTGACGATCGTGCCGAAGCGGCGGCCGCCGAGGCCCCATTCGTCGAGATGGGCGAGATCGCCGCGCCGCCAGTTGGCGGCCAGGAAACCGATGATCGTGACACCGATGAACAGGAGCACGAAAACGAAGGTCGCGCCGAGATTCATCGCGCACCTCCCTGCGGGCCGCTCGCCTTCCACGCGTTCTTGGTCTTGAAATAGACGAACGCGGTAATCACCGCGCTAATGAAGACCCAAAGGAGCTGGTACCAGTAGAAGAACGGAAATCCGAACCATTGCGGTTCGATCTTGCTGTACGACGGTACCCACACCATCGCGATTAGCGGCAGTACCAGCAGCCAGAGCCAGCGCTTGGCGGCCCGATTGGCGTCGGCATCGTGAGCCATGACGTCTCCTCATCTTTCCCGGTTATCGATCTTGTCAAGCGGGTGCGGCGGCGAGAGGAGCGGCAAAACGGGTAAGCTGCGGCTCCCCTGGCTTCGCGCCAGTATAGGAGCCGCGAACGCGCGGTCAAGCGGGGGCGAACCCGAGGTGATCCGCCCCCAGTCATGCGGTTGCACCGGCATGCGGCCGGCGCATGAGCGTCAGATCGCGAACGAGGATTCGCGTGCGCCGATCGTTTCTTTCAAAGCTTTCACCCACTTGCGCGCGGGCAGCTTCAGCGTGTCCTCGATCAGTTTCGCGCGGGCTTCCAGCTGCGCGAACGACACGTCGAGCGCGGGGCCCGAGAACGCGATCGCGATCCGGTTGCCGTCGTGCACTTCCGGCAGCGCGATCACGCGATGGTCGAACGCCGCGTTCAGGTGCTTCATGTTGCGCACGAAGCTCGGATGGTCGCCGAACAGGTTGATCGTCGCGATGCCCGCGTCGGCGAGGCAGCCGCGCACCGCGCGGTAGAACGCGACGCTGTCGAGCACCGGGCCGCGTGCGGTCGCGTCGTACAGGTCGATCTGCAGTGCGCCCGTCGTGCCGCGGTTGGCCGGATCGTTGACGAAGTCCCACGCGTCGGCTTCGTGCACGACGAGGCGTGCGTCGTCGGGCGGCAGCGCGAACATCGTGCGTGCGGCGACGATCACGGCCGGGTTCAATTCGACGGCCTCGACCTTCGCGTGCGGCAGGAAGCGGTGCGAGAACTTCGTCAGCGCGCCGGTGCCGAGCCCGAGCTGGACGATCCGTTCGGGCGTTTCGAGGAACAGCAGCCACGCCATCATCTGCTGCGCGTATTCGAGCTCGATGGCGAGCGGCTTCGAAATCCGCATCGCGCCCTGCACCCATTCGGTACCGAAGTGCAGGAAGCGCACGCCGCGCTCTTCCGAGAACGTGACGGGCGCGAAGCGCGGCTTGCGCGGTGCGTCGAGGACGGGCACGTCGTCGTGTTCGTCGATCTCCGGGCGGCGCTTCACGCGCGGCGGCTGGAGCTGTTCGGAGCCGTTGTAGGCGGACGGCTTGCGTTTTTTGAACGCGCGCGCCTCGGCGGACGCGCGCTTGATCAGTCGGGTCATGATTGAATCTCGCTGGGTGACGCTGGATGAGCGGACGAGAGGATAGCATTGGTGGCGGTGGGAACCGTACCGAACGCTTGGTGATGCACGACTTCACCGCGCCGTTGGCGCTACGCCGCGTTCATTGATCGAAGGCGGACGCATGACCTCGAACGGCAAGAAGATCTGGTTTCCCGCGAAGCGCTACGGCTGGGGATGGGGTTTGCCTGTCGCGTGGCAAGGTTGGGTCGTGCTGCTGCTGTTCGCGACCGGGATCATCGCGAGCGCGTGGCTGGTGCCGCCGCAGCAATCGCCGATCGCATACGGTGCCTGCATCGTGGTACTGGTCGCGCTGCTGACTGCCGTTTGCTGGCTCAAGGGCGAGAAGCCCGGGTGGCGATGGGGCAAGGACGATTGATCGTCCGGCGCGACACGCACGCACGTACGATCGCCGTTCTTCGGCAACGAACAACCCGCTTCCCGCCGTCATCGCCCCAAATCGATCGCCCTCTGTCGAACGGCTGAATTGCCCCGGTCTCCCCGCGACGCAAAGATGTGAAGGAACGGCCATCGGCCGGAAGATCACGCGCGCGCTCGCCTTCGTCAACACGCACCGCGGTGCCGCCGGCATCGCCCGTCGGCGTTCACCTCCAGCCTGCCCCGCCCTCACACCGCATGCGAACGGTCGCACCGGGTTCCTGCGCGCACCTTGAAAATATACCCAAATAGGGATAAATTCATCGATGGATCCGTACATCAAACCGCTGTATTGGCTCGGCTCGGCGCGCAAGGACCTCAAAGCGATGCCCGAAGCCGTGCAGGACACGTTCGGTTATGCGCTGTATCTGGCGCAGACCGGACGCAAGCACGAGCAGGCGAAACCGTTGCGAGGGTTCGGATCGGCCGGCGTGCTCGAGATCGTGGAATCGGAAGACAACGGCACGTACCGCGCCGTCTACACGGTGAAGCTCGGGAGCAGCGTCTACGTGCTGCACTGCTTCCAGAAGAAATCATCGTGCGGCATCGCGACGCCGAAGCCGGACGGCGATCTCGTTCGCGCACGCCTGAAAGCAGCCGAAGCACACGCACAAGGAGCAAGACGATGATCGAAATCGAACCGGGCAGCGGGAACGTCTACGCTGATCTGGGCATGCGCGATGCCGACGAAATGCGCGTGAAGGCTCAACTCGCCGCCAAGATCGCGGAGATCATCAAGGCACGCAAATGGACGCAGCAGCAGGCGGCCCGGCTGCTCGGCATGACGCAGCCGAAGCTGTCGAACATGCTGCGCGGGCAGTTTCGCGGCGTGAGCGAAACGAAGATGCTGGAATGTCTGGCGAAGCTCGGACGCGACGTGCAGATCGTCGTCGGGCCTGACCGTCAGTCCGAAGTCGAAGGGCATATCGAAGTCGTATTCGCCGCCTGACGGCAACGTCGTGCCGATGTTCCGGATTGCAGGGCGAGCGACGCGATCGCGTACTGCTGCGTCGCGACGCGCCTCTCCTGGCATCCTTGGTATGTCGATCGGGAGGATCGATGGATCGCCGCCATTTCCTCAAGTCGTCGACCTTTTTCACGGTTGCGGCAGCCACCGGTACGCTCGTCGCTCCGCTGTCGGCCCGATCTGCCGGCACCGCGCGCAAGGGCCGGTATCGGTTCCCGCAAGGCGTCGCCAGCGGTGATCCGCGCGATCGCTCCGTCGTGTTCTGGACGCGCTGCGTGCCGGTTTTCGAGAACACGCGGCACCGCGCGAAAGGCGTCGCGCACACGATCCCGTTACGACTCGAAGTATCGACGCGGCCGGATTTCTCGACGCTCGTCGCCAGCGTACCGTTGGGAGCACGCGCCACCTATGACTTCACCGTGCGCGCGAAGGTAACGCAGCTCGCACCGAATCTCACGTACCACTACCGGTTCGTCGCCGGCGGCGACGTGAGTGCCACCGGCGTCGCGCGCACGGCTCCGGATGCCGACGAGGCCAACCACCGCGTTCGCTTCGCATGGCTCACCTGCCAGGACTGGAGCATCAATCACTGGCAAGCCATGAGCCTGCTGGCAGCCGAAAGCGAACTCGATTTCGTCGTGCATGTGGGCGATTACATCTATGAGACGGTTGGGGCCTCGAAACCCGGCACGGTCGAGGCGGCGCACCCTCCGCTGCGCCTGCCTGACGGAAAGCCGCTCGCCGATGGCCGCGTGTATGCCGATACGCTCGAAGACTATCGGACGCTCTATCGCACCTATCGTACCGACGCGCGCTTGCAGACGCTGCACCAGCGCCTGCCGATGATCGCGATATGGGACGACCACGAGTTTTCCGACGACTGCTGGCAGGATCATCAGGTCTACACCAACGAGGAAAGGCAGGAGACGCAGCGCCGCCGCAACGCCAGTCGCGCGTGGGCGGAGTACATGCCGGTGGACTGGAGCGACGTGCGCTTCGAACCGGACAATCCGTCGTACACCAACATTCGTATCTATCGCGAATTTCGCTTCGGCACGCTGATGCATCTCGTGATGACGGACGAGCGGCTGTATCGCGACGACCATGTCGTCAGCGAGGCGTCTGTCGCGCGTACACGCGGGCACGACCCGGTCAACGGCGACGACGCGGCCGGCTCGCGCTACTTCGTCAACCAGGGTGTGCTGCAGCGCCTGGAGGCGCAGGCTACCGCGCAGCTTGGTCGCGCGCCGTCGATGCTCGGCCCGGAGCAGACGCAATGGTGGAAGGCCACGATGAAGGGTTCGCCTGCGACCTGGAAGGTGTGGGGCAACGAGGTGATGTTGAACCGGCTGTGGGCGGTGATGCCAGGCGCGCCGCAGACACCGGCGGCACGCCTCGTGATCGATTGCGACGCATGGGACGGCTATCCGGCGCACAAACGCGAGCTGCTCTCATACCTGAACGAGCAGGGAATCCGCAACGTCGTCGCTATAAGCGGGGACCTGCATGCGTTTCAGTGCGGCGTCGTGCGGGACGACCCCGACCCTGCAAAAGGCACGCCCGTGGCCGTCGACTTCGTCTGCGCAGGCATCAGCAGCGCGTCCTTCTATTCCTACCTGAAAGCCGCATGGAGCGGCACGCCGTTTGCATCGCTGGCCTCCACCCCGGCCAAACTCGACACCTTCCTGACGACGAACAACCCCGATCTGCGCCACGCCGACCACGACGCACAGGGCTATGCGTCAGCCACCGTCACGCCGGAGCGTTTTTCCGTGGTGTTCAACAAAGTGAGGCCGCTGAACCCGGACGCCACCGTGCCCGCGGAGGCCCTGCTCGACCGCACGCGGCTGACCGTGCCCAAGGATTCGGTCGAGGTGCGCGTCGAGCGCTTCTAGGTTCACGCTTCAGCGAAGGCGCATGCTGGCGCTGCCATTTTGTTCAGTTTGACATCGGCGTCGAACAGACAGCATGCTGCTGTCGCACCTGCATATTCTTTCGACGTGACCTGTTACGCCGTAACGTCATCGAAGCCTGCCAACATCCGTTCCGGCCATACCTGCTCCATCACACGGGATTTCGTAATCATGAGTCACATCCACTTCATCGGCGGGGAAAAAGGCGGCGTCGGCAAATCGCTCGCCGCCCGTGTGCTGGCCCAGTATTTCATCGATCGGAGCGTGCCCTTCATGGGCTTCGATACCGACCGATCGCACGGCGCGCTACTGCGGTTCTATGCCGATTTTGCCGCGCCTGCCGTGCTCGACCAGCATGACAGCCTCGATCCGGTCATGGAATCGGCGCTCGAAGATCCGCAGCGGCGCATACTGGTCGACCTCGCGGCCCAGACGCGGCAGTCGCTCGCAAGATGGCTCGACGATTCGGACGTGCTGGATTTTGCCGAAGAACACGGCCTCACGTTGACGTGGTGGCACGTGATGGACACCGGACGCGATTCGGTCGATCTGCTGCGGCAATGGCTCGACGAATTCGGTGGACGCATCAAGCTGGTGCTGGTACTGAATGAAGTCCGCGGCGATCGCTTCGAGATTCTGGAGGCGTCCGGCGAACGCGAGCGGGCCGAGGCCCTCGGCGCCAGCGTGATTACGCTGCGCCGCCTGCCCGACACGACGATGCAGAAGATCGATCGTCAAAGCGCGAGCTTCTGGGCGGCGGTCAATCATCCCGACCGCGCCGCCACGGGGCTCGGCTTGCTGGAGCGGCAGCGCGTCAAGGTCTGGCTGCATCGTACTTATGAGGAGCTGGGCACGCTCGCGTTGTAGTGCGGGCCCCTGCGACGGCGCGGAGGGTGCGGCGCGTTGCCGGAATGGCTCATACACGGAAACCTGGAGGTTGCGATGGCCGATCACGACAGACTGCATCCACTCCGTCCGTTCCTGAAGAATTGGGTTTGGGAGCACGGCCGAATCGGGACGCGCTATCTCGACTGCGTCGATGGCGAAATCAAGTTCGATGCAGGCAAGAAATCGCATTTCGCTGCCGAGAAATATATCTACGTGCCGCTGGGCAAGAACCCTGACGACGACGCATCCGCGGAGGGTCCTGCGATCCACGAGGAAGGACTTGCCCGCTTTTTGCGGGCTGCGCAACTGGGCACGCCAGGGGAAGCCGGTTCTGTAGCGGAGGTTCAGCGCGCGGTGCAGGACTGCGTGGAGATCGGCCTGTTCAGCGCGTATCAACGGGAGGCTCGACAGGCATTTGCCCGCTACGCGCAGGAAGCCATGTTCGACGACGAGATCCGCGCGGCGGTTGTCGACGACATCCGGCGAATGTACGTCGCCATGCGAGAGCAGCTGGC
This sequence comes from Burkholderia sp. BCC1988, assembly GCF_905339895.1. Classification (NCBI taxonomy): domain Bacteria; kingdom Pseudomonadati; phylum Pseudomonadota; class Betaproteobacteria; order Burkholderiales; family Burkholderiaceae; genus Burkholderia; species Burkholderia sp. BCC1988. The sequence continues at coordinate 33,915 of NZ_CAJPHA010000019.1, read as the reverse complement.
GCTGTACGATTTCAGTGTGCTCTACGGCTTGCCTATGCCGCTGCTGATCAGCGACACACCGTTCATCGACTGGCGCGTGAGCGCCAGTCCGGCACTTCCGTTCGTATCGCTTCCGCTGGGACCTTACTGCCTGCTGGTAGGCGCGCCGTCGGGCAGGAGTAGCCGAATCGGACCGGTGGTCTGGAAGGCCGCTGCCGCGATGGGTCCGTTGAAGGACCACAACCGCCGGATCGAGGAGCACGCACGTCTGTGGCTGGTGGCGACCACCGACGACCAACTCGTCGCAGCACAAGGTCGCATTGCCGCGGCCAGGGGCGCCAAGCACCTGCCGCCGCCCACCTGATACCGCTTCACCGAATCCTCGGAATCCGGCGCGCCTCAGGTGCGAAGGGCGCGCCAGAGCACCAGTTTCTGTTCGAACGACAACGTCGCATTCGCCGGACTCGACGAAGGCAACACGAGCGTTTCATAACCCGCCGCGCCGATCACATCGGCAAACCGCCCTGCCGTCTTGCCGTTGAAGCAGACTTTCTTCAGCAACGGCGCATGCTCGCGCAACGAAGCAAAGTCGTTCGGCTTCGCATTCCGGATCGCCGAATCGAGACTGCCTTTGCGATGGCATGCATCGAGCACGTCCCAGATGCCGATGCCGTGCGCAAGCACGCGTTCGAGCCGCGCGTCATACACGAGTTCGTGCAGGCCGGGTTCGCCGAGCACCGCACCGAGCAACCGCCAGAACTGGTTGCGCGGATGCGCGTAGTACTGCGCGGCATCGAGCGACGCCTCGCCCGGAAAGCTGCCGAGAATCATCGTATGCGTATGCGGCCCGACGACCGGCGGAAAGCCTTGCAGCATCACGCTGCTCCGCGCGGTCCGACGGAGCGCGGCCCGTCGCCGTGCGCATCGAGATGGCGCCACAGCGCGGGCAACATGCATTCGGTGACCATCAGCGGCTTGCCGCGCCGCTGGAACACCGAGCGCCGCGCGGCGAACGCATGCGGCGCGCGCACGCCCGCGCCGAGCGCATGGCTCGCGAGCGCATACAGCGGATGACCTGCGATCACGCGCCGGCTGACGAGCGCGGAGCGCTCGACCTGCGGATCGCTGTACAGCAGCTCCGCGAGCGGCCGCGTGCGCAGCCGCCGCATCGCCTGCCACACGCCCTTGCTGGCCGCGAGCGGCGCGATGCTGTGCGCGGCGACGTACGGCGTGCCGTCGACCGACAGGATCACCTCGCGCACCCACATCGGCGCGCGCGGCGCACTGTCGAGCGCGTCCGGCTCGTCGAACCACGGACAGTCGACGGCCTCGCGCGTCACGCGCACGCTCACGCTGCCGAGCCGCGCGAGATGCGCGGTCAGCGAACCGCCGCGCGTGAGCCAGTCGCGCTGGTCGAGCGTGCAGCCGGGCCGGGGCGTGTCGCGCCAGCCCGCCCGTGCGCCGTCGAATCGCATCCGCGCGTTCACGCGCTGCGCGACAGCAGCAGCGCGTTGGTCCGCTTCACGAAGCTCGCCGGATCGTCGAGCATCCCGCCTTCGGCCAGCAACGCCTGGTCGAACAGCAGATGGCACCAGTCGCCGAAGTTGGCGCTATCGGCGTTCAGCTGCTTCACCAGCGCATGCTCCGGATTGATCTCGAGGATCGGCTGCATCGCCGGCGCGTTCTGGCCGGCCGCCTTCAGCATCCGCTGCAGATAGCCGCTCATGTCGTTGTCGTCGGCGACGAGGCACGACGGCGAATCGGTCAGGCGGAACGTGACGCGCACTTCCTTCACCTTGTCGCCGAGCGCTTCCTTCATCTTCTCGACGACCGGCTTGATTGCCTCGCCCGCCTGCTCCTGCGCCTTCTTTTCCTCGTCGTTCAGCTCGCCGAGGTCGAGATCGCCGCGCGCCACGCTCGCGAGCGGCTTGCCGTCGAATTCGTGCAGGAACGACAGCATCCATTCGTCGACGCGATCGGTCAGCAGCAGCACCTCGACACCCTTCTTGCGGAACACCTCCAGGTGCGGGCTGTTCTTCGCGGCCTGCCACGTATCGGCGGTCACGTAGTAGATCTTGCTCTGCTCGGGCTTCATGCGCGACACGTAGTCGGCGAGCGACACGTCCTGCGCGTCGGTGTCGCCGTGCGTCGACGCGAAGCGCAGCAGCTTCGCGATGCGCTCGCGGTTCGCGTGATCCTCGCCGAGGCCTTCCTTCAGCACCTGGCCGAACGCGCTCCAGAACGTCTTGTACTTCTCCTTGCCGGCATCCTCTTCCGCGTTCGCGAGCTCCTCGAGCATCGACAGCGCGCGCTTGGTCACGCCTTCGCGGATCGCCTTCACGTCACGGCTTTCCTGCAGGATTTCACGCGATACGTTGAGCGGCAGGTCGGCCGAATCGACGACGCCCTTCACGAAGCGCAGGTATTGCGGCAGCAGCTGCTCGGCGTCGTCCATGATGAACACGCGCTTCACGTACAGCTTCAGGCCGCCGCGGTAGTCGCGGTTCCACAGGTCGAACGGCGCGTGCGCCGGCACGAACAGCAGCTGCGTGTATTCGCTGCGGCCCTCGACGCGGTTGTGGGTCCACGTGAGCGGATCCTGGTGGTCGTGCGCGATGTGCTGGTAGAACTGCGTGTACTGTTCGTCGGTGACGTCGCTCTTCGAGCGCGTCCACAGTGCGCTCGCCTGGTTGACCGTCTCGTCCTCGTCCTTCAGGACCATCTCGCCCTTTTCCTGATCCCACTCTTCCTTCTGCATCAGGATCGGCAGCGCGATGTGATCGGAATACTTCTGGATGATCGACTTCAGGCGGTGCGACGACAGCAGCTCGTCCTCGCCTTCGCGCAGGTGCAGCGTGATCTTCGTGCCGCGCTGCGCGCGCTCGATCGCGTCGATCGTGAAATCGCCCTCGCCCGCGCTTTCCCAGCGCACGGCTTCGTTCGCGGGCAGGCCCGCACGGCGCGTCTCGACGGTGATCTTGTCCGCGACGATGAAGCCCGAGTAGAAGCCGACGCCGAACTGGCCGATCAGCGCCGCATCCTTCTGCTGGTCGCCGGACAGCTTCGTGAAGAATTCCTTGGTGCCCGAACGCGCGATCGTGCCGAGGTTCGCGATCGCCTCGTCGCGGCTCATGCCGATGCCGTTGTCCTCGATCGTGATCGTGCGTGCCGCCTTGTCGAAGCCGATGCGGATGCGCAGGTTCGGATCGTTCTCGTACAGCGCGTTGTCCGCGAGCCCTTCGAAACGCAGCTTGTCAGCCGCGTCGGACGCGTTCGACACCAGTTCGCGCAGGAAGATTTCCTTGTTGCTGTAGAGCGAATGAATCATCAGGTGGAGGAGTTGCTTGACCTCTGCCTGAAAGCTCATCGTTTCGTGTGCCATGGATGCTGTTTCCTCTTACTTGAACTTGAATGGTGTAGCGCGGGTGCGCCGGCGCGCGATGCCGGCGGGCCCGTCAAGGACGACCGCCTGGCGCAGGCGGTTTGCGCGGGTATCTGGGGACGGGCGAGCGGATTTCAAGGGCGGCGTGCCGCCCGCCGTCACGACGCGCGCCGCGCCGCCGATTCGATATAGCGCGCGAGAAACCCCGGCAGCGCCGGATCGCCGCAGTTCGCGACATTGAAGCGCGTCCATGTCGACGACGACTGCTGCGGCGAGAACAGGCTCCCCGGCGTCAGCAGGAAGCCTTCCTCGTGCGCGGCGGCCGCGAGCGCATCCGAATCGACGCCCGTGTCGGCCCACAGGAACATCCCGGCCGCCGGCATCGTGAAGAGCCGCAGCCCGGTACGCTCGAGCATCCGCGCGGTCTTGTCGCGCACGCCGTCGAGCCGCGCGCGCAGCCGCTCGACGTGGCGCCGGTAGTGCCCTTCGGTCAGGATCTTGTACAACACGCGCTCGTTGAGCTCCGGCGTCGTCATCCCGACCAGCATCTTCTGGTCGGTGACCGCCTTCGCGATCTCCGGCGCGCAGGCGACATAGCCGACCCGCAAATTCGCCGCGAGCGTCTTCGAATAGCTGCCCAGGTAGATCACGCGCTTCAACTGGTCGAGGCTCGCGAGCCGCGTGGCCGAATAGCTCGGCGGGCACAGGTCGCCGTACACGTCGTCCTCGACGACGAGGAAATCGTACGCCTCCGCGAGCTTCAGGATCCGGAACGCCTGCGCGGCCGACAGCGACGTGCCGGTCGGGTTCTGCAGCACCGAATTGATCACGAGCATCTTCGGCCGCCACATCTGCACGAGCGTTTCCAGCGCGTCGAGATCGGGGCCGTCGGGCGTATAGGGCATCCCGACCAGTTGCGCGCCCTGCGACGCGAAGCGGCCGAACATCTGGAACCACGCGGGATCGCCGACGATCACCGCATCGCCGGGACGCACGTAGATCCGCGAGATCAGGTCGATCGCCTGCGTGATGCCCGACACCAGCACGAGCTGCTCGGGCTTCGCGCCGATCTCGACTTCCGCGAGCCGCGTCTGCAGCTGCTGACGCAGCGGCAGGAAACCCTGCGCGGTGCCGAAACCGAGCATCTGCGCGCCGGACTGGCGCCCGAGCGCGCGCAGCGCACCGGTGATCAGCTCGCCGTCGAGCCAGCGGCCCGGCAGGTAGCCGAGACCCGGCCCTTTTTCCGGGCTGGCGGTATGCAGCATGTTGCGCAGCAGCCAGACGACGTCGATCGTGTTGTGCACGGGCGCGGCCTCGGCCACGCGCACCACGTTGTCGGCCGGCAGCGGGCCGGTGGCCGTGCGCTCGCGCACGTAAAAACCCGAGCCGCGCCGCGAGTCGAGGTAGCCCTGCGCGACGAGCCGTTCGTACGCTTCCACCACGGTGAAGCGCGACACGCTCTTGTCGAGCGCGAGCTTGCGGATCGACGGCATCCGCATGCCGGGCCGGAACACGCGTTCGTCGATGCGGCGCCGCGCCCACTGGACGAGCTGGTCGACGAGCGTGAGCGTGGCCGTATCGTGCGGCGCGGGAATCTGGGCGAGTGGGACGGTGGACATGGGCGGCGGCTCCAACTGTACCGAAGGCTATCGCGCCGATTGTACCGTTACTGTGCCGGTGCCGACGATTACAGTTGACCGGAATGGCGATCGTGCGGCCGCCGTTCCGGCCCTGCCGTATGCGGCGCAGCCCCGTCCGGCCTGCATTCGCGGCCGGGCACCGGCCGGCCGCCCAACCGTCCCGCGCGTCGCCCGCCCACCATGACACTTTCGCTTCCCGACCGACGTTCATGCCAGCCCGCTCCCTGACCCTCGACCATCTCGTGATCGCCGCGCGTACGCTCGACGAAGGCGTGCGCCACGTCGCCGACGCGCTCGGCATCGAACCGGCCGGCGGCGGCCGCCATCCGCTGATGCGCACCCACAACGCGCTGTTCGGCGCGTGGGGCGGGCTGTACCTCGAAGTGATCGCGATCGATCCCGACGCGCCCGCGACAGGCGACGACGCCACGCCGCCGCGCGCGCGGCTCTTCGCGCTCGACGATCCGGCGATGCACGCGCGGCTCGCGCAGGGCCCGTTCCTCGCGCACTGGGTCGCGCGCGTCGACCGCCCGCGCCGGCTCGCGCTGTGGCAAAGCCAGTACCCGACGCGCATCGCACCGGTCGTCGCGATGCGGCGCGGCGACCTGAGCTGGGGCCTCACGGTACCCGACGACGGCGCGTTCCCCGCGTGGCAGGGCGCCGGCGACGGCCTCGTGCCGTCGCTGATCCAGTGGGACAGCCCGCGCCATCCGGCCGAATCGCTGCCGGACAACGGCGTCGCGCTGAAGGCGCTCAAGGGCGTCCACCCGCGTGCGGACGCCGTCCGCGAGCAGCTCGACTGGCTCGGCGCCGGCCATCTGCTCGACCTCGACACCGGCGACGGCCCGCCGGCGCTCGTCGCCGAATTCGACACGCCGCAGGGCGCACGCACGCTGCGCTGACCGCCCTGGCGCCCTTTCGATTACCCGAACCCTGCAATACGGAGACACCCAGTCCATGAATTCGCGCGAAACCCGGGGCATGCTGCTCGGCCTCATCGGCGTGATGATCTTCAGCCTCACGCTGCCGATGACGCGTATCGTCGTCTCCGAACTCAACCCGCTGCTGAACGGGCTCGGCCGCGCGCTCGCCGCGTCGGTGCCGGCCGGCCTGCTGCTGTGGTGGCGCCGCGAGCGGCTGCCGACCCGCGCGCAGCTGAAAAGCCTCGCGGTCGTGTCGGCCGGCGTGATCATCGCGTATCCGGTGTTCTCCGCGTGGGCGATGAAGACCGTGCCGGCGTCGCACGGCGCGGTCGTCAACGGCCTGCAGCCGCTGTTCGTCGCGCTGTACGCGGCGTGGCTGTCGCATGAACGGCCGTCGAAGGCGTTCTGGGCCAGTGCGCTGGCCGGCAGCGCGCTGGTGATCGCGTTCGCGCTGCGCGACGGCGGCGGGACGGTGCAGGCCGGCGACGCGCTGATGCTCGTCGCGGTCGGCATCGGCGCGCTCGGTTATGCGGAAGGCGCGCGCCTCGCGCGCCAGATCGGCGGCTGGCAGGTGATCTGCTGGGCGCTCGTCGTGTCCGCGCCGTTCCTCGTGCTGCCGGTCGGCTGGCTCGCATGGACGCAGCACGTCGCGCACCCTGCCCCGCTCGCGCTGCGCACGTGGCTCGCGTTCGGCTACGTGACCCTCTTTTCGCAATTCATCGGCTTTTTCGCGTGGTACGCGGGGCTCGCCATGGGCGGCATCGCGCGCGTCGGCCAGGTGCAACTGCTGCAGATCTTCTTCACGATCGCCTTTTCCGCGCTGCTGTTCGGCGAAACGGTGACGCCGTCGACCTGGCTGTTCGCGGCCGCCGTGATCGCGACCGTGATGCTCGGCCGGCGCTCGGCGGTGGCCACGGCCCCGCGTCCCGCTCGCGCCGGTTGATGAGGTGCGCCATAATGTCCGTTTTGCCTGAACGGTTTTGCCCACCCGGCCGCGACGGCCCGATCGCGCTCCCGCACGCCCACCCGGCTGCGTCGACGCAATCTGCCTGACCGACCTTTCTTGACTGACCACGATATCCGAACGAGGAGACTATGAATCCGAGCGACCTGCATCCGCCGCACTGGCAGCTTTCCGAACGCGCCCGCAAGCTGACGAGCTCTGCGATCCGCGAGATCCTGAAGGTCACGGAACGCCCCGAGGTCATCTCGTTCGCAGGCGGCCTGCCCGCTCCCGCGACGTTCCCGGCCGAGCGCATGCGCGCCGCGGCCGACCGCGTGCTGCGCGATGCGCCCGCGGCCGCACTCCAGTACAGCGCGACCGAAGGCTACCTGCCGCTGCGCGAATGGATCGCCGAGCGCTACAGCGTGCGCGTGTCGCAGGTGCTGATCACGACCGGCTCGCAGCAGGCGCTCGACCTGCTCGGCAAGGCGCTGATCGATCCGGACAGCCCGATCCTCGTCGAAACCCCGACCTACCTCGGCGCGCTGCAGTCGTTCTCGCTGTACGAGCCGCGCTACGTGCAGGTGCCGACCGACGAGCAGGGCCTGCTGCCCGAAGGCCTCACGCCCGCGCTCACGCAAGGCGCGCGCCTCCTGTACGCGCAGCCGAACTTCCAGAACCCGACCGGCCGCCGCCTGCCCGTCGAGCGCCGCCGCGCGCTCGCCGCGTTCGCGCAGTCGAGCCCGTTCCCGGTGCTGGAAGACGACCCGTACGGCGCACTGAACTACCAGGGCGAGCCGCTGCCGACGATGCTGTCGATGGCGCCGGATCACGTCGTGCACCTCGGCACGTTCTCGAAGGTGCTCGCGCCGGGCCTGCGGATCGGCTACATCATTGCCCCCGAGGAACTCCACTTCAAGCTCGTGCAGGCCAAGCAGGCCACCGACCTGCACACGCCGACGCTCACGCAGCGCATCGCACACGAAGTGATCAAGGACGGCTTCCTCGACGAGCACATCCCGACGATCCGCCAGCTGTACGGCGCGCAATGCGAGGCGATGCTCGCGTCGCTCGCGCGCCACATGCCGGAAGGCGTCACGTGGAACCGCCCGGACGGCGGCATGTTCATCTGGGTGAACCTGCCCGCGCAGATCGACAGCATGAAGCTGCTCGAGGCCGCGGTCGCCAACCACGTCGCCTTCGTGCCGGGCGCGCCGTTCTTCGCGAACGACCCGCAGCAGAACACGCTGCGCCTGTCGTTCGTGACGGTGCCGCCGGAGAAGATCGAGGAAGGCGTCGCGCGCCTCGGCAAACTGCTGCGCGAGCGTCTCTGATCCGCTTTTTCCCTGTCACGACTCTCTACGATCCACGAGGAATCGAATCCATGGCTAACGTCTACGACAAGCTGAAGTCGCTCGGCATCGAGCTCCCGACCGCCGGCGCACCGGCCGCCGCCTACGTGATGAGCGCGCAAAGCGGCAACACGGTCTACCTGTCGGGCCACATCGCGAAGAAGGACGGCAAGGTCTGGGCCGGCAAGCTCGGCGCCGACCTGCAGACGGAAGACGGCAAGGCGGCTGCGCGCGCGATCGCGATCGACCTGCTCGCGACGCTGCACGCGCACACGGGCGATCTGAACAAGGTCACGCGCATCGTGAAGCTGATGAGCCTCGTCAACTCGACGCTCGACTTCACCGAACAGCACGTCGTGACGAACGGTGCGTCGGAACTGATCGCCGAGGTGTTCGGCGACGCCGGCAAGCACGCGCGTTCGGCGTTCGGCGTCGCGCAGATTCCGCTCGGCGCGTGCGTGGAGATCGAACTGATCGCCGAAGTCGCGTAACGGGGGCATCGAGGTGACCGGTCGTCTCGTCCGCTTCAAGCAGGTCGACGTGTTCACGTCGGTGCCGTTCAAGGGCAACCCGCTCGCCGTGGTGTTCGACGCCGACTCGCTCGGCGACGACGCCATGCTCGCGATCGCCCGCTGGACGAACCTGTCGGAAACCACGTTCGTCTGCACGCCGACCGATCCGGACGCCGACTACCGCGTGCGGATCTTCACGACGGCGGGCGAGCTGCCGTTCGCCGGCCACCCGACGCTCGGCACCGCGCATGCGTTCCTGGAAAGCGGCGCGCGGCCGCGCACGCCGGGCCGGCTGGTCCAGCAATGCGGGGTCGGCCTGGTCGAACTGCGCGAACAGGCCGATGGCTGGGCATTTGCCGCGCCGCCGGCACGGTTCACGCCGCTCGACCGTTCGGACTACCCGGCACTGGTGGCCGCGTTGCGCAGCGACGCGATCGACCTGGAAGCCGAGCCGTGCGCGATCGACAACGGCGCGCCGTGGCTGGTCGTGCGGCTGAAGTCAGCCGACGCGTGCATCGGCCTGGCGCCCGATCCGGCCGCGCTGGAGGCGCTCACGCGCCGCTACGGCACGGACGGCCTCGCGGTCTACGCGCCGCATGCCGAAGGCGGTCCCGCGACCTTCGAAATCCGCTGCCTGATGACGGGCGGCGACTTCGGCTTCGGCGAGGACCCGGTCACCGGCAGCGCAAACGCCGCGCTGGCCGGGCTGCTGACGCGGCAGGGACGCCGCCCCGGCCAGTCGTATACGGCCCGCCAGGGCACGGCGATCGGCCGCGACGGCCGCATCTTCGTCAGCTATGCCGAAGACGGCACCACGTGGATCGGCGGCCACGTCGTCACGGTCGTCGACGGCACCTTCCGGTCCCCCGTGTAACATTTCGCGATGTGCGATGGCGCCGGCCCGGCCGGCGCCCTACGATTCCCCCGGCTATCGCAAAAACGTTCCAGCCAGTAATATCGGGCCTAATCCGTCGCTTCGGCGGGTCTGTCCATGGTTGCGCATCCCGCGTACGAACAGACGCCGGTGCGACCCCAACCATAGCCGGCCATCCCGACGCGGGATGGCGCACGCGAGCAGGACGCCGCCCTCTTCGATGAGCTCCGCCCGGTCAAACCACCCGCCGCCGAACCGGCCGCTACGCGCGCCACGCAAGTCGCGCCGGCGCGCGCTGTTCGCGATCCCGCTGCTCGGGATGCTCGCGCTCGCGCTGCTGTGGGCCGTGATCATCGCGCGGCTGTCGGTCGAAAAGGACAGCGCGTACAAGGAAGCGGCGGCTTCCGCGGCGATCCTGTCGTCCGCGCTCGAACAGCACACGGTCAAGGCGATACACCAGGTCGACCAGATCACCCGCTTCGTCAAGTTCGAATTCGAGAAATCGCCCGCGCGCTTCAACCTCGCGAGCACGGTCGAAAAAGGCGTCGTGCCGAGCGACACGCTGATCCAGGTTTCGCTCGTCAACGCGAAGGGCATCCTGTTCGCGAACACGGCCGAACTCCACCCGAAACCGATCAACCTGTCCGACCGCGAGCACTTCAAGGTCCACCTCGCGCACAACGACGATCGCCTGTACATCAGCAAGCCCGTGCTCGGCCGCGTGTCGAGCCACTGGACGCTGCAGATGACGCGACGCCTGAACAACCCGGACGGCAGCTTCGCCGGCATCGTCGTGGTGTCGGAAGACCCGAGCTACTTCACGAACGACTTCTACAACAACGCGGCGATCGGCAAGGAAGGCGTGATCTCCGTCGTGTCGGATACGGGTGCCGTGCTCGCGCGGCGCACCGGCTCGCTCAACAACGCACCGGGGGCGTTCTCCGCATCGGGCGTCTATCCGATCGCCGAGCGCGTCACGGGCACGATCATCGACCCGATCGACGGCGTCACGCGCATCGTGTCGTACCGCCACCTCGACGGCTACCCGCTCGCGGTGATGGTCGGGCTGTCGCAGACCGAGGAATACGCGGACTACTACCATACGCGCAACGTCTACCTGCTGATGACGAGCTTCATCACGCTCGCGATGCTCGCGTTCTTCGGCGTCGCGACGGGGCTGATCGGCAAGCTGCTCGGCCGCGAGCGCGAGATGACCCAGCTCGCCGAATACGACCTGCTCACCGGCCTCGCGAACCGTTACGCGACCCTGCGCGGGCTGCGCAACGACGTGTCGATGCCGGCCAGCCTGTCGCGGCTCGGCCTGCTGTTCATCGACCTCGACAACTTCAAGACCGTCAACGACACGCTCGGCCACAACGCCGGCGACATCGTGCTGCAGATGACCGCGTCGCGGCTGTCGGATGCCGTCGGCGACGAAGGCTCGCTCGCGCGGATCGGCGGCGACGAGTTCGTCGTCGTGATGAAGGGCGACGACGTCGAACGGCGCGCGGTGCGGCTCGCGGAAGCGATCATCCGGATGTTCGGCGAGCCGTTCGACGTGCGCGGCAGTTCGTTCGTGCTGCATGCGAGCATCGGCATCGCGCTGCACACCGTCGCGAACGAAAGCGAAATCGACCTGCTGAAAAAGGCCGACCTCGCGATGTACAGCGCGAAGGATGCGGGCAAGAACTGCTACCAGTTCTACGCGCCGCACCTGTCGCATCGCGCGGATCACCTGATGCGCTGGGAACAGCAACTGCGCGTCGCGCTCGCCGAGGGGCAGCTGTTCCTCGCGTACCAGCCGAAGATCGACCTGACGCACCGCACGATCACCGGCTTCGAGGCGCTCGCGCGCTGGGACCACCCCGAGCACGGGGTCATCTCCGCGAACGAATTCATTTCGATCGCCGAATCGACGGGCCTGATCGTGCCGATCGGCGACTTCGTGATCCGCACCGCGTGCGAGCAGATCGCGCGCTGGCGCGACGACGGCCACGACACGCTGACACTCGCGGTCAACATCTCGCCGGTACAGTTCTGGCGCGGCGACCTGATCGAGACGATTTCGCAGGCGCTGCAGGACACCGGCATCGACGCGAACCGGCTCGAGCTCGAGATCACCGAGACCGCGATGATGGAATATCCGGAGCTCGTGTCCGAGAAGATCGTCGCGTTGAAGAAGCTCGGCATCCGGATCGCGCTCGACGACTTCGGCACCGGCTACTCGTCGCTGTCGTACCTGCACCGCTTCTCCGTCGATACGTTGAAGGTCGACCGCTCGTTCGTGCAGGCGATCCCGAACGATCGCAGCGTGTGCGTGATGGTGTCGTCGATCGTGCATCTCGCGCGCTCGCTCGGCCTGACGGTCGTCGTCGAAGGCACCGAAACCGAGGAGCAGATCGCATGGCTGTCCGCGCTCGGCGAGATCGAGGCGCAGGGCTTCCTGTTCTCGCGCCCCGTGCCGGCCGACGCGATCCCCGCGCTGATCGCGCGCTTCGGCGTGCGCGGCAACCGGCCGAACGTCCTCGCGCACCGCGCGACCGGGAGCACCGGCGCCTGAACCCGCAACCTGCAACCCGCACGGCCCATGTTGCGCGGCACATCGATCATTTCGGCTTCCGATGCGGTTGTTTAGTTCATTTACTAGCGTTTTCGCGCATGGCAGTGTCATGACTCGCGGCGGACAATCGGGAGGGCCATCGTGTCGGCGGGCCGCCGGCACGTCCCTATGCGCGAGACCAGGCCCGGCGCCAACCGCAACACCATCATGACCACCGTCGAAGTCGAAGCGGCCGAACGTGTCGAACAGGCACAGGCATCCCTGTGGGCCTTGTTCAAGGTCGTCGCCGGCATTTCCGCGCTGTCGTGGGGTGGGCTTTCGATGATGGCGCAGCTCGAACGCCACTACGTCGAGCGGTGGCAGCGCATCGAGCCGCACGTATTCGCCGATCTCGTCGCCCTTGCATGGCTCGTGCCAGGCCCCGTCGGCTGTAATGTCGCCGTACAGGTCGGCCAGACGCTGCACGGCCGCGCGGGCGCCTGGGTCGCCGGCATCGCGAGCGTCCTTCCGTTCTCCGTGCTGATGACGCTGTTTGCGATCTTCTACCGCACGCCGGTCGTGCGCTCGCTGGCCGCGCCGGTGCTGATCAATCACTTCGGGATGGTGCTTGCCGCGCTGATCGGCGTCACGTGGGTCAAGCAGTGGCGCGCGCTCGCGCGCACGCGGCTCGAACAGGTGATCGCCGCGCTGTCGACGATTCTGCTCGCTTTCGCGCATAGTCCGGCCGCTTTCGTCGGGATTCTTTTCGCGGCGTTTGCAGCAGGCTGGCTCACCGGGCCGCCGCAACACGCCACGGTCGACGTCACGCTGTCGAAACGCGACCGCAACCTGCTCGTGCTGCTGGCCGTACTCGTCGCGGTATTCGCACTGCCGCTGCCCGGCGACTACCAGGAGACGCTGCTGTGGCCGCGGCTCGCCGGCGCCGGCATGACGCTGTTCGGCGGCGGATTCTCCGCGCTGCCCGTGCTCAAGACGCTGTTCGTGTCGCCGGCCACCGGCATCTCCGATCGCGACTTCACGCTCGCGTTCGCGCTGTCGCCGGTGGCGCCCGGCCCGCTGCTGAACGTCGTGCCGTTTCTCGGCTACCTGACCGACGGCTGGAGCGGTGCGCTGCTCGCGACCGCCGCGCTGTTCATTCCGTCGGGATGTCTCGTCGTGTTCGCGCAGAACCATCTGTTCCGGCTCAAGCGCCATTCGCGCTTCGAGCACGGGATGCGCCTGCTGCGCGCGGCGACGACGGGCTTTCTCGTCGTCGCCGTCGTGAAGATCCTGCATCGCGAACCGGCCGATCCCGTCTATTGGCTCACGGGCGCCTTCGCGACGCTGTGCTTCACGCGCTTCAAGGTGCCCGTGTATGCCGTCTACGGTGCGGTCGCGATCGCATGCGGCGTGTGGCTGTGGGCCGTCGCGCACTGACGGCCGGCCCCGGTCGCCGCCCGCGCCGCCGGACGCTTGCCGCTCAGCCCGCCGGTACCGCGACGCGGCGTGCGGCCCAGCGTGCGCGCAGCGCGTCGTACGCGAGGTTGAAGCAGAACGTGTAAGGCAGGAAGAACAGCACGATGCCGAGGTCGAGCAGCAGCGCCTCGACGAGGCTCACGTTCAGCCACCACGCGGCGACCGGCACCACCATCGCGACGAGACCAAGCTCGAACGCGACCGCATGCGCGATCCGCATGCCGAGCGTGCGCGTGAGGCCCGCCCGCCGCTCGAAGCGGTCGAACAGCGTGTTGAACGTCATGTTCCAGGCCATCGCGATCAGCGACACCATCACCGTCAGCACGCCGACGTGCGACACCGGCATGTCGAGCAGCCACGCACCGATCGGCGCGCACAGCGCGATCGCCACCAGCTCGAACGTCAGCGCATGAACGAGACGTTCCGTCACCGTTTTGTTGATCTGCTTCATGGTTCCCTCCGATGCGTTCGTACAATCGATGTCGGCCATTTTGATCGGCGAAACCGCATGAATCCAGTTTGATATCATCGGTTTTACCGATATAAAGCCCTGAGACCCGCCGTATGCGCCATGCCCCCGAAGCCCTGCTCGCCTTCGCCGAAGCCGCGCTGCTCGGCTCGTTCACGGCCGCTGCCCGCAAGCTCGGCAAGCGCCAGTCGACGGTGTCCGAAGCGATCGCGAACCTCGAGATCGATCTCGGCGTGCAGCTGTTCGACCGCTCGACGCGCGCGCCGACGCTGACCGATGCCGGCCGCGCGCTGCTCCCGCAGGTGCAGCGCGCGCTGGAGGCCGGCGCGGCAATCGACCGCACCGCCGCGCGGCTCGCGCAGGGTGAGGAAGCGCGGCTGACGCTCGTCGTGTCCGACACGTACCAGTCGAAGCGTTACGAGGAAACCTTGATGGCGCTCGAGCGGCGCTTTCCGGCGCTCGAGCTCGAATGCCAGATTGCCGAGCACGAGGACGTACTCGACCTGATCCAGCAGGGTCGCGCACAGCTCGGGCTGATGGCCGCGCGCGCGGTCTATCCGCCCGATATCGGCGCGGCGACGGTGGCGGAAGAGTCGGAGATCGGCCTGTTCGTCGGGCGCACGCACGCGCTGGCGGCCTATGGCGACGCCGACGTGCCGCATGCGGCGCTGCGCGACGCGCGCGAGCTGCGCCTCAATACGTATGTGAAACCGGAGGATCGCGGCGCCGCCGACCGGATCGTCGTCGGCACGCAGCGCTGGCTCGCGCCGAGCTACCTGATGCTGCTGGAGATGGCGGTGCTGGGGTTCGGCTGGGCCGAGCTGCCGCGCTGGATGGTCGAGCACTTCGCGCGCGATCGGCTGTGCGAGCTGCGCGCGCGCGGCTGGCCGCGCCGCGTGCGGGTCGATGCCGTGTGGTCGCGCAACCGGCCGCTCGGGCCGGCCGGCGCGTGGCTGCTCGACGCGATGCTGGCCGCGTAGCGGCGCGCGGCACCGCGCCGGCGGCGGGCGCCGAACGGCGCCGCTAAATCAGAGGCCGGCGAGGCGATCAGAAGCCGCGCGACAGCACGGCCGCGCCGATCGTCACGACGCCGAGCACGAGGTTGACGACGACCAGCAGGCGCACCGTGTTCACCGCGCGCGCACCGTCCGGCCAGTTCTGCGCCTGCACCGCGCGGCGGATGCGCGGGAACAGCGCGAAGCGGATATGGCCGAAGATCAGCATCATCACGACGCCGAGCCCCGCCATCGCATGCAGCGTCCACGTCGCGTGCGCGCCGCCGAAGGCCGTGAGCAGGAAACCGCCGGACAGCAGGATCACGATCACCGAGCCCGACACCCAGTTGAAGAAGCGGCCGAACACGCCCTCGATCAGCGGCAGCCGCAGCTGTGGCGTCAGGTCGGACAGCGCCGGGCGCAGGCAGAAGTGCGCGAAGACCATCCCGCCCACCCACACGGCGACGGCCAGCAGATGAAGAAACAGCGCGACGGCAACGGCGTGGGACATGGCGGCAATCCTGTTATGAGTTGAGTGCAACGAACAGCCGCGTCACGCGCGGTCTCGAGCGACGTTCGACCGGCGGACCGCCGGTCGGTTCAGACCCCTGGCGCTATTTCACAATATTTGCAAGTTCCGTGTGACGGCGCCACGCTCGCTTTCCTGCATGCGTCGCCCCAAAAGAAACAGGCCGCACGCCCGCCGAAGCGGAGGTGCGGCCTTCGATGCCGGTCGAACCGGCGACCGGATGCGGCGTCAGCCGAGCAGCGGACGCAGCTCGTTGACGACCTTGAGCTTCGTTTCCGGCGCGCGGCCCTTGCGTGCGCGCTTGCCGACGTGCGGCGCCAGCCCCGCGTACGACAGCGTTTCGTCCTGGGTCTTGCCGCCGCGCCCGGTGCCGATCAGCACGACGCCGGCCGGGTCGATCGCGAGCGCCTGCACGAGCGTTTCCTTGTCGTCGAGCGCCATCAGGATCACGCCGCGGCCGCCGCCCGACAGCGTCTTCATCTCGTCCATCCCGAACACCAGCAGACGGCCGCCGCTCGACAGACACGCGACCTGCGTCGCGTTCGGCAGTACCGGCATCGGCGCGAGCGGCACCGCGCCTGCATCGATCGTCATGAACGACTTGCCGGCCTTCACGCGGCTCACCATGTCGCCGACCTTCGCGAGGAAGCCGAAGCCGTTGCTCGACGCGAGCAACAGTTGCTGATCGGCCGGCGCCGCGTAGTAGTGCATCAGATGCGAGCCCGATTCGAGCTCGATCAGCGACGTGACCGGCACGCCGTCGCCGCGCCCGCCCGGCAGCACCGACACGTCGACCGAGTACACGCGGCCGCTGCTGCCCCATGCGATCAGGCGATCGGGCGTGCGGCACTGGAACGCCGCGTACAGGTGATCGCCGGCCTTGAACGTGAAGCCGGCCGGGTCGAGCCCGTGGCCCTTCAGCGCACGCACCCAGCCCTTCTGCGACACGACGACCGTCACCGGCTCGTCGACGACCTTCGCCTCGAACGTCGCGCGCTTTTCCTGCTGGATCAGCGTGCGGCGATCGTCGCCGTACTGCTTCGCGTCGGCCTCGATCTCCTTGATCATCAGCCGCTTCATCGCGCTTTCGTTCGCGAGCAGTTCCTCGAGCTTCGCCTTCTCGTCGCGCAGCGCCTCGAGTTCCTTCTCGATCTTGATCTTCTCCAGCCGCGCGAGCTGACGCAGGCGGATTTCGAGGATGTCTTCCGCCTGGCGGTCGGAGAGGCCGAACGCGCTCATCAGCGCGGCCTTCGGCTCGTCCGACTCGCGGATGATGCGGATCACCTCGTCGATGTTCAGGAAGACGATCATCCGCCCTTCGAGGATGTGGATGCGGTCGTCGACCTTCGCGAGACGATGGCGGCAGCGGCGCGTCATCGTCAGCTGGCGGAACTTCACCCACTCGTCGAGGATCGTCAGCAGCCCCTTCTGGCCCGGCCGGCCGTCGGCGCCGATCATCACGAGGTTCAGCGTCGCGTTCGATTCGAGGCTCGTGTACGCGAGCAGCGTGTTCACGAATTCCGTCTGGTCGATCGTGCGCGACTTCGGCTCGAACACGAGCCGCACCGCCGCTTCCTTGCCCGACTCGTCGCGCACCGCGTCGAGCAGGTCGAGCATCGCCTTCTTGGTGTTGAGCTGCTCGGGCGTGAGCGTCTTCTTGCCGAGCTTGAGCTTCGGGTTGGTCAGCTCCTCGATTTCCTCGAGCACCTTCTGGCCCGACGTGTTCGGCGGCAGCTCGGTGACGACGAGTTGCCACTGGCCGCGCGCGAGATCCTCGATCTTCCAGCGCGCGCGCACCTTCAGGCTGCCGCGGCCGGTTTCATAGGCCGCCGCGATCTCGGTGTCGCTCGAGATGATCTGGCCGCCGCCCGGGAAATCCGGGCCGGGAATCAGGTTCATCAGCTCCGCGTGCGAAAGCTTCGGATTGCGGATCAACGCGACCGCCGCCGCCGCGACCTCGCGCAGGTTGTGCGACGGGATTTCGGTGGCCAGGCCGACCGCGATGCCCGACGCGCCGTTCAGCAGCACGAACGGCATGCGGCTCGGCAGCGTCTTCGGCTCCTCGAACGAGCCGTCGTAGTTCGGCATGAAGTCGACCGTGCCCTGGTCGATCTCGTCGAGCAGCAGCTTCGAGATCGGCGTGAGCCGCGCTTCGGTGTAGCGCATCGCCGCCGCGCCGTCGCCGTCGCGCGAGCCGAAGTTGCCCTGCCCGTCGATCAGCGGATAGCGCAGCGAGAAATCCTGCGCGAGACGCACGAGCGCGTCGTACGCCGACTGATCGCCGTGCGGGTGGTATTTACCGAGCACGTCGCCGACCACGCGCGCCGACTTCACCGGCTTCGCGTCGGGGCCGAGGCCCATTTCGTTCATCGCGAACAGGATCCGGCGCTGCACCGGCTTCTGGCCGTCGCACACGTCGGGCAGCGCGCGGCTCTTCACCACGCTGACCGCGTAGCTGAGATACGCCTGCTCCGCGTAGTTGCCGAGCGTCAGCGCATCGGCTTCCGGTGCGTCGGACCCGGCGAAGAGATCGGAAGTATTGTCGTCCATCTGTATTCCGTATTCGTAAGTGGCGTGAGGCCGGGCCGGGCGTCATGCCCGGCCGCGCGGGTTTAGATGTCCGCTTCGACGTCGTTGCCCTTTTCCTCGAGCCAGCCGCGTCGCGCGGCTGCCTCGCCCTTGCCCATCAGCATCGTCATGCGCGCAACCGTCGCCTCGTAGTCGAGCTCGCCGAGCTTCACCGGCATCAGGCGGCGCGTGTCGGGATTCATCGTCGTGTCCCACAGCTGCTCCGCGCTCATTTCGCCGAGACCCTTGAAGCGGCTGATGCTCCACTGCGTTTCGCGCACGCCGTCCTTGCGCAGCTTGTCGAGGGTCGCCTCGAGTTCGCCGTCGTCGAGCGCATAGAGCTTCTGCGCGGGCTTCTTGCCGCGCGCGGGCGCATCGACGCGGAACAGCGGCGGCCGCGCGACGTGCACGTGACCGCGCTCGATCAGCTGCGGGAAATGCTTGAAGAACAGCGTGAGCAGCAGCACCTGGATGTGCGAGCCGTCGACGTCCGCGTCCGACAGGATGCAGATCTTGCCGTAGCGCAGGTTCGACAGGTCGACGGTGTCGTCCGGGCTGTGCGGATCGACGCCGATCGCGACCGAGATGTCGTGCACCTCGTTGTTCGCGAACAGGCGATCGCGCTCGGTTTCCCACGTATTCAGCACCTTGCCGCGCAGCGGCAGGATCGCCTGGTATTCCTTGTCGCGGCCCATCTTCGCCGAACCGCCCGCCGAGTCGCCCTCGACGAGGAACAGTTCGTTGCGCGCGATGTCTTCGGTCTCGCAATCGGTCAGCTTGCCCGGCAGCACCGCGACGCCCGAGCTCTTGCGCTTCTCGACCTTCTGGCCCGCGCGCGTGCGCGCCTGGGCCTGCTTGATCACCAGTTCGGCAAGCTTCTTGCCGTGCTCGACGTGCTGGTTCAGCCACAGTTCGAGCGCCGGACGCGAGAACGACGACACGAGCTTCACCGCGTCGCGGCTGTTCAGGCGTTCCTTGATCTGCCCCTGGAACTGCGGATCGAGCACCTTCGCGGACAGCACGAACGACACGCGCGCGAATACGTCTTCCGCGAGCAGCTTCACGCCCTTCGGCTGCAGGTTGTGCAGTTCGACGAAGCTCTTCACCGCCTGGTAGAGGCCGTCGCGCAGGCCCGACTCGTGCGTGCCGCCGGCCGGCGTCGGGATCAGGTTCACGTACGACTCGCGCACGAGCGAACCTTCCTCGCTCCATGCGACGACCCACGACGCGCCCTCGCCCTCGGCGAAGGTGTCGTCGGTCGAACGCGCATCGGCGAAACGCTCGCCTTCGAACAGCGGGATCAGCAGCTCGCTGCCGTTCATCTCGTCGAGCAGATAGCCGCGCAGGCCGTCCTCGTATTTCCATGCCTGGCGCTCGCCGGTCTTCTCGTTGACGAGCACGACCTCGACGCCCGGCAGCAGCACGGCCTTCGAGCGCAGCAGACGCTGCAGTTCGCCGAGCGGCAGGTTCGGCGAATCGAAGTACTTCGGATTCGGCCACACCTGCACGCGCGTGCCGGATTTCTTCTCGCCGCGGCCCGCGCCTTGCGTCGCGAGCGGCTTCACGACGTCGCCGTCGGCGAAGCCGAGTTCGGCGATCTTGCCGTCGCGCCAGACCGTCACGTCGAGACGCGTCGCGAGCGCGTTCGTCACCGACACGCCGACACCGTGCAGGCCGCCCGAGAACGTGTACGCGCCGCCGGCGGCCTTGTCGAACTTGCCGCCTGCGTGCAGGCGCGTGAACACGATCTCGACGACCGGCACGCCCTCTTCGGGGTGGATGCCGAACGGAATGCCGCGACCGTCGTCCTCGACCGACACCGACTGGTCGGCGTGCAGCGTGACCGTGATCTGCTTGCCGTAGCCGCCGAGCGCCTCATCGGACGCGTTGTCGATGACTTCCTGGATGATGTGCAGCGGATTTTCGGTACGGGTGTACATGCCGGGCCGCTGCTTGACCGGCTCGAGGCCCTTGAGCACCTTGATCGATGCTTCGCTATAGGCCGCGCTGGGCTTCTTCGTTGACATAGGCGCTGAATTTCGTCATTCATCGGGACGTTGTCCACACCTCGTGTGGATAACGTCGTGGACAAAACGTTGAGTTCCGTAAAAAAGCGAATCGAAACAACGGTGTGCTTGGACTGCTCCGAAAGCGGGCGCGCGGCGTGCGCCGAGCGACCCGGGACGCGCGGTATTTTACTGGTTCCGCGTGGCGCGCCGTCGCAAGATCGTCGCACGGCGCTGCCGGCCGCCCGGCCGGCGCTCCGACGCGCCGGGCCGCCACGCGCGGTGCGTCAGACCGGCTTGCGCTTTGCCTCGAGCGTCTCCCACCGCTCGAGCGCGGCGAGGAGCTCGTCGTCGATCGCCGCGAACCGCTCGGTCAGGCGCGTGCCTTCCTGCGGATCCTTCGCGAAGATCGAACCATCTTCGAGTTGCGCGTTGATCGTCTTCTGTTCTTCCTCGAGCGCCGCGATCTTCTCGGGCAGCGCATCGAGTTCGCGCTGCTCGTTGAACGACAGCTTCACCGTGCGCTGCGCGTTGCGGCCGGCCGCGCCTTTCGCCGCGTCTTCCTTGACCGGCGCCGCTTCCTTCACCGCGCGCTTCGCCGCTTCCTGCTGCGCGAGCTGCTGCGAACGCTCGCTCTGGATCTGCCAGTCGGTGAAGCCGCCGACGTATTCGCGCCACTTGCCGTCGCCTTCGGCCGCGATCACCGACGTCACGACGTTGTCGAGGAACGCGCGATCGTGGCTGACGAGCAGCACCGTGCCGTCGTAGTCGGCCAGCAGCTCTTCGAGCAGTTCGAGCGTCGGGATGTCGAGGTCGTTGGTCGGTTCGTCGAGCACCAGCACGTTGGCCGGACGCGCGAACAGGCGCGCGAGCAGCAGCCGGTTGCGCTCGCCGCCCGACAGCGACTTCACCGGCGAGCGCGCACGCTCCGGCGCGAACAGGAAGTCGCCGAGATAGCTCATTACGTGCTTGCGCACGCCGCCGATCTCGACCCATTCGCTACCGGGGCTGATGGTGTCGGCCAGGCTCTTTTCCTGGTCGAGCTGCGCGCGCATCTGGTCGAAATACGCGACCTGCAGGTTCGTGCCGGTCCGGACCGTGCCCGCGTCGGGCTTCAGCTCGCCGAGGATCAGCTTCAGCAGCGTGGTCTTGCCGGCGCCGTTCGGGCCGACGAAGCCGATCTTGTCGCCGCGCATCACGGTCGTCGAGAAGGTGTCGACGACCGTGCGATCGCCGTAGCGCTTCGTCACGTCCGTCAGTTCCGCGACGATCTTGCCCGACTTCTCGCCCTGCGCGACGTCGAGCTTCACGTTGCCCTGCGAATTGCGGCGCTCCGCGCGCTCGTTGCGCATCTGCACGAGCCGCGCGATGCGGCCGACGCTGCGCGTGCGGCGCGCCTCGACGCCCTTGCGGATCCACACTTCTTCCTGCGCGAGCAGCTTGTCGAACTTCTCGTTTTCCACGCGCTCGACTTCGAGCTGCTGCGCCTTGCGCGTCTGGTACGCGGAGAAATTGCCCGGATACGACAGCAGCCGGCCGCGATCGAGCTCGACGATGCGGGTCGCGACGCGGTCGAGGAACGCGCGATCGTGCGTGATGAACAACAGGCCCGCACGCTGCGCGACCAGCAGTTCTTCCAGCCAGCGGATGCCGTCGAAGTCGAGGTGGTTGGTCGGTTCGTCGAGCAGCAGCACGTCGGGCTGCAGCACCAGCGCGCGCGCCAGCGCGACGCGTTTCTGCATCCCGCCCGACAATGCGTCGACCTGCGCGTCGCCGTCGGTCAGGCCGATCTGCGCGAGCGTCATCGATACGCGCGTGCGCCAGTTCCATGCGTCGTGCGCATCGAGCGACGACTGCAGCGCGTTCATCCGCGCGAGCAGCGCGTCGTGTTCGGCGCCTTCCGGTGTTTCCGCGAGGCGATGCGCGATCGAATCGTATTCTTCGAGCACTTCGCGCGTGTGCGTGAGCCCCGATGCCACGGCGTCGAACACGGTCGCGCCGGGTTCGAATTCGGGCTCCTGCGGCACATAGACGGTCACGAGCTCCTGCTGGCGCGTAATCAGCCCGTCATCGGGCTTCGCGAGCCCGGCGACGATCTTCAGCAGCGACGACTTGCCCGCGCCGTTGCGACCGATCAGGCCGACGCGCTCGCCGGCCTCCAGCGAGAAGTCCGCGTGATCGAGCAACGCGACGTGACCGAACGCGAGTTGCGCGCCGGTAATGGAATAAAGCGACATGGGGAGACGGCGAAGAGAGAAATCGGAAGCGCCCATTGTACCGGTGGCGGACGCCTGCGCCGGGATGGCCGGATGGACTAGGCCGGAGGGCGAATCATTTTGTGCTGCTCAAGCGTTGCGTTAGCGCTGCGTTTTTGCTGCGGTGGCATGACGGCGCGCGCTCGGCGGACGGGGCCGGCATCGCGTGCTTCGACGTCACGGGGGGCCGGCGGCGGGCATCCGGCCGCAGTTTCCCGGCCGGGCGCCCGCAGGCGGAACACGCGATTACTTCACGTTGACCGTGATCGTCGAGCTCAGCTCGGGACCGTACGAGCGGTGTGCGCCTTCGCCGAGCTGCAGCGTCAGCGTGTGCTGGCCGGGCGGCAGCTTCAGGTCAGTTTCGGTCTGGCCCTTGCCGAAGTGCAGCGAATGGTCGGTGGCGGGGATCACGTCGCCCTTCGGCACCGGCTTGCCGTCGACCAGCAGGTGATGGTGGCCCGTGTCCGGCGTCATGTCGCCGGCCGGCTTGAGTTCCATCCCTTCAAGGCCGAACTTCACGTGCACGGGGCTCGAGACCGTCGCGCCATCCTTCGGCTCGGCGAAGTACACGCGCGCCTCGGCACGCGCGAGCGTCGACGCGGCCAGCGCCGCGACACAAACCACACCCGCGATCCATTTCTTCTTGTTGAGCATCGTTTTTCTCCTTCAGATTTGAAAGGCTCACGAAGCATACACTGCGTGTCCGGCCCGCGCGATGACGGTCGTTGTTCGCGATGCGTACGTTTAAAACGACGTTGCGGAGGCGTTCGGCGAAATTCCGGTACCATTGCGCCTTTCGTCCGCCGGCCACGCCGCGGACGGCGTCACCGACTTTCATCATCCCGAGCGCCACATGAGCGAAGTAACCGAATACCAGAGCTGGGTCTGCCTGATTTGCGGGTGGGTCTACAACGAAGCGGAAGGCCTGCCCGACGAGGGCATCCCCGCCGGCACCCGTTTCGCCGACATTCCCGCCGACTGGCGCTGCCCGCTGTGCGACGTGGGCAAGGAAGATTTCGTCGTCGTCGATTTCTGATTCGGTTTTTTCGGACACGACCGGGCGCGCGCGGCACGTATCGGCACGCATTCCGTCCGCCGATGCGCGTCGCGTTTGCTATACTCTGCGCGCTGTCCACATCGCCGTCCCGGTCGCGTCTTTCGCACGCGATATCGCGGACATGGCTCTCCCCGTAGTTCAATGGATAGAACAAGCGCCTCCTAAGCGCTAGATACAGGTTCGATTCCTGTCGGGGGGACCAGCAATTTCCCGAAATTCCGCCTCAGCCTGAAAATCGCACCGTCGGCACGCACAGCGTCTGAACGTTGGATGTCCACGCTCACGCCTGGCCGCGTGTTCCGCGGAAGCCGCGTATGTCGTGCTGTGCCAGCCAATGGCCGTCAGGCCTGAGCCCTGACCGCCCCGTCACCGCATCAACCCCGTCCTGACCTGCGGCATCAGACTCGCATTCGCGCCCGTCACGGCGAACGTCCCCGTCGACGACGCCCCCGCCGGCAGCGCCAGCACACTGCCGTCCGCGAGCCGGTTCGCATCGACGACGATCTAGTTCGACACGCAGCCGTTCGTCAGCAACGAGACCGGCAACCCGGCAATCGACGAGAACGTGTTGCCCGTCACGCTGAACGAGCACACGTTTCCGTACGCCCGGAACCCCGCATATCCGGAACCCGACACGCGGTTGTTCGCCACCGTGACATCCGACACGGCTCCCGACCACGTATCCAGCTCGATCGCGCCCTGCTGCGTCGGCTGCAATCCGTTGTTCACGTTCGCGTTCTGGATGTTGGTCACGGTATTGCCCGTGATGACGACGTTCGAAGCCCCGTAGGTTTTCCAGCTGTCCTCCTGCGCGGCCAGAATCCCCGCCGCCTTCTCGACGCCGTCGACCGTATTGTTCGAGATCGTCACCGCCTGCCCGCCGACAACGGTGATGCCGCGCCCCCAAGAATTGCCCGATACCGCGTTATGGTCGATCAGCACGTTGCTGCTCAGGCGGCCGTCGCCGAGATAGCTGACCACGGCGATCAGATCGTCGCCGGTGCCGGTCACCGTATTGTTCTGCACCAGCACGTTGGTCGATCCGTAGGTCGTATGAATGCCGTCGGCCAGCGTCGCCCGCACGGTATTGCCCACGATCGCGATACGGTTGCCGCCGAACACGAAGATCCCGGCGCTCGCGCCGCCCTGGATCGTCACCCCGAGCACCTGAACGTCCGAGCCCGTGACCTCGACCTTGGTCGACTCGGGCGTCGTGAGCCGCGTGGTGCCGGTGCCGGCCAGCGTCACGCCGACGAGCGTCGAGCCGGCGCCGCTCATCACGATCGTCTGGTCGGCGGGATTCGTCGCGGCCAGCGTCGCGCCGTATCCCGAGATCACCGCCTGCGGCACCGTCACGGCAAGCGAATGCCCGACGACGTAGCGGCCCGGCGCGATGACGAGGCGCTGGCCGGCACGCAGGCTGTCGAATGCCTTCTGCAACGCGTCGGCCTGGTCGCTGCCGTCGGCAGCCGGGGAGACCGTCACATCGGCGACCAGAATCGGTTTAGCGCCACTGGACGGCAGAAGCGTCGTGCCGGACGCGGAACCGGTCGGCGCAGCGGTCGGTGACGGACTGCCGGAATTCGTCGATGCAGCCGATGCGCCGGATGCAGCGCCGGCAGGTGCGACGGACGATGTCGATGTGCCCGCAACGGTTTGCGATGCCGGAGCCGCGCTGCCGTCACCGCCGCCGCATGCAGCAAGCCAAAGGCACAGCGCGGCAAGCATCGCCTGATCGACCGTACGCATACGAAGTTCCGCTAGCCCAGATTGGCGTCATCGTAAGTACGCTTGATTACTTTGTAAATGAATTCCGCCGTGCGCCTGCAAAACCGTTCGTTATCCTCTTCCATTCATCATCGCGCCATCACGGTGACATGCGGCACACGTCACATCGCGCGTCACCCCTTACGCATTCGCCCCGCCGTCGGCCGAACGCTCGGACACGGTCCGGCAAATGCTGATCGCGATGCGCGAGCAGACCGTCACCGCGTTACACGCGCGGCTGGGCGAAGGCGTTGCGACCGGAGAGCGCTCGGCACACGAACCTCGACGCGATCGCGCGCTACTACGTGACGGTGCGACAGGGGATGTCGATTCAGGCGCGCGACGGTGCGAGCCGTCGCGATCTGGAGGCGGTCGCGCAAGCCGCGCTGGCCGCATGGCCGGCGCTCGCACACGCGAGCGGCGGAAAAAACGGCGGACCTCGGAAAGCAGCCCGCAAGCGAAACCACACGCGGTCGTGCAGCGGCAAGCGCCCCTGCACGACCGCGCCGATGCGTTACTGCGTCACGGCGTGCTGCACGTCCTTCGACGCATGCCACACGCGATAGCGCACGTCGAAACCGTCCGGCACGTACACGACGAGCGGCAGGCGGCTGTTGTAGCGCAGCAGCTGGCCGTCGCCGCGCACCTGCACGAAGCGCTGCTGCGGCGCCTGGCCCGGGCAGGCCATCAGCGTCGACGCCGGCCCCTTCACGTCGGTCAGGCGATAGTACGTATAGCCCCAACCCTTCACGTCCTCGGCGGTCAGTTCCCCGCCGAACCATTGCTGGTTGCAGTCGGTCTGCAGCGTCTTGCCGATCATCAGCTCGACGCGCGCGTCGCCTTCGTTCTCGAGCGCGGGCAGCGCGATCACCGCGCGCTGCTGGCCGGCCGTCGGCTGGGGGAACATCTTGATCGACTCGGCCGGCACGGCGGGCGCCGATGCGGGCCCGGCCGCGCAGGCGGCGGCGGTCGTCACGCAAAGGGCGGCCAGGACGGCCCGGATCGCGAATTTCATCGATGTGCTCCTGAAAAACAAATAGGCCCCGGATGCTAACACTTTCGCCCCAAGACCTTACGGCGCTGTAATTTCACGACACAATTGCATACAGCCGGCGATCCCCGCGCGCGGTACTTATACGGAAACCAACGGAGATCATCATGCTGAAGCTCATTGCTGCCGCCGGCGTCGCCACGCTGCTGGCCGGGTGCGTCGTCGGTCCGGACGCCGGATACGGCTACGGACAGCCCTACTATTCCGATCCCGGCTACGCGTACGGGCCGGCCTACGGGGCGTCGCCCGTGTACGGGACGGTCAACATATGGGGCGGTGGCGGCGGGCGCGACTGGGACCGCGGACGCCGCGACTGGGATCGCGGGCGCGACGGCTGGAATCGTGACCGCAGCGGCTGGGATCGCGACCGCGGCGAACGCGCCCGTCACGGCGGCTGGGGCCGCGGCGACGGACGCCGCGCCGACTGGAATGACGACGGCGGCGGGCGCGGCCAAGGCAACGGCGGCGGCCATCGCCACTGACGCAATTGCAACCGTTTGTATCCACGCACGGCCCGCACGAGGCCGATACGAGCCGATAGACGACCGTCAAAAAGCAAGGCCCTCGCATCACCGCGAGGGCCTTTTGTCGTCCGCTCCACCGGAAACCGGGCGGCCGGCTACGCAACGCCGAACCTGCCCGCGCCTCATGCGCGTGCCCGCTTCTTACCACCCCGCCGGCTGCGCATAGCCGCCCGACACGGGCGCGCCGCACACGTACGCGCGCTGATAACGGTCGTAGCAATAGCTCGGGCCGTCGTCCTGGTATTGCGCCTGCTGGTAGGTCGGATAAGCCGGCTGCTGGTAGGCCGGTGCCTGGTAGTACGTCGGCGGCTGATAGGCCGGTGCCTGATACACGGGCGCCTGATACGCGACGGGCGGATTCATCGCCGACGTCACGATCGCGCCGAGCACCGCGCCGCCGATCAGCGCGCCGATGACAGCGCCCCCGTCGCGGCCATGCGCGGACGCCGGGCCCGCCACGGCGAGCGAACCGGCGAGGACACATACAGCGGCAATCTTTTTCATGATGGACTCCCACGCGAAGTGGTACTGGATGCGATGCATTGTGGCCGCGCCCGGCCGTAATAGATGCAGCAAGTGGTAACGCGCCATTACGGGTATCACGCACGCCGAAACGCGGCACGGCCGTGCTACGATTTTCGGCACACTGGAGACGCCTTCATGCAGCCCGAAACCGCCCGCCGTTTCGATACCGAATTCGCGCCGCGCATCGCGCAGGCGATCGCCGCCTTCTTCGCCGATCACGTGCTGACCGACGTCGTCCCGTACGGCGGCCACGGGCAACCGACGCGCGTGCAGATCCGCAGCGCGCCGCACGAGCACGTGAGCGGCTTCGTGCATCCGCTGAACCTCGAACTGACCTGGGACACCGACGAGATCGAACGGTTGATGGAGCCCGACGGGCCCATGCGGTTCGAGCACTACCTGAGCGCGCTGCCGAGGAAGCTGAGCGCATGGGAGGGCGCACGCGACATCGACCTCGCGTCGCGCACGCAGGCCGACCCGCTCGTGCGGCTCGGCGGCCTCGATTTCGAAGGCTGAACGCGCGCCGGCCGGCGGCGGTGTCGGCGTCGCGCGATTCGGCCCGGTGATACACTCGACCGGTCCCGCGCCAGCGCCGCCAGGCCGGCCGGACCGTTCACCGCCGCCTCCACCCGCAAGCATGGTTGCGCACGCAACCGGCACCCGGGCACGCGGACAACCACGCTTTCGCTCCCGCCATGAACGCCGATACCGGCCTGCCGCTTCCGCAACGCTACTGGGCGATCGTCTGCGTCGCACTGGGCATCACGCTCGCCGTGCTCGACGGCGCCATCGCGAACGTCGCGCTGCCGACGATCGCGCGCGACCTGCACGCGTCCGATGCCGCATCGATCTGGATCGTCAACGCGTACCAGCTCGCGGTCACGATCACGCTGCTGCCGCTCGCGTCGCTCGGCGAACGCGTCGGCTATCGCCGCATCTACATCGCGGGTCTTGCGCTCTTCACCGCGGCGTCGCTCGGCTGCGCGCTCGCCGGATCGCTGCCGACGCTCGCGGTGATGCGCGTGATCCAGGGGTTCGGTGCGGCCGGCATCATGAGCGTCAACGCGGCGCTGGTGCGCATGATCTACCCGTCGTCGATGCTCGGGCGCGGACTGTCGATCAACGCGATGGTGGTCGCGCTGTCGTCGGCGATCGGCCCGACGGTCGCATCGGCGATCCTGTCGTTCGCGTCGTGGCCCTGGCTGTTCGCGGTCAACGTGCCGATCGGCATCGCCGCGGTGTTCGGCAGCCTGCGTGCGCTGCCGGCCAACCCGCTGCACGACGCGCCGTACGATTTCCCGAGCGCGCTGATGAACGCCTGCGTGTTCGGCCTGCTGATCATGGCCGTCGACGGGCTCGGTCACGGCGAAAGCCACGCGTACGTCGCGGCCGAGCTGGCCGTCGCGTTCGGCGTCGGCTACTTCTTCGTGAAGCGCCAGCTGTCGCAGCCGGCGCCGCTGCTGCCGGTCGACCTGATGCGCATCCCGATGTTCGCGCTGTCGATCTGCACGTCGGTCGCGTCGTTCACGTCGCAGATGCTCGCGTTCGTTGCGCTGCCGTTCTGGTTGCAGCATTCGCTCGGCTTCTCTCAAGTCGAAACCGGCCTCTACATGACGCCGTGGCCGCTCGTGATCGTATTCGCCGCGCCGCTCGCCGGCGTGCTGTCGGACCGCTACTCGGCCGGCATCCTAGGCGGCATCGGGCTCGCGCTGTTCGCGGCCGGGCTGCTGTCGCTCGCGACGATCGGCGCGCACCCGGGTACCGTCGACATCGTGTGGCGGATGGCGCTGTGCGGCGCGGGCTTCGGGCTGTTCCAGTCGCCGAACAATCGCGCGATGCTGTCGTCGGCGCCGCGCGAGCGCAGCGGCGGCGCGGGCGGGATGCTGAGCACGGCGCGCCTGACGGGCCAGACGCTCGGTGCCGCGCTCGTCGCGTTGATTTTCGGGCTGGCGCCCGACCGAGGTCCGACGATCGCGCTTTATGTCGCCACGGTGTTCGCGGCGGTCGCCGCGGTGGTCAGCATGCTGCGCATCGCGTCGCCACGCCCCGACGCTGCTGCCTGACGCTGCGACCTGATGCTGCGACCTGATGCTGCGACCTGATGCTGCGACTTCACGCTGCGACCTGACGCCGCCGCGCGTCGCGCCCACGGCTCACGTGGCGTCGAGCGCGTCCATCACGAAGCGCACGCGCGCCTTCACGCTCACGCGCGGCAGTTCGATCAGCCGATAGCCATACGCCGTATAGCAGTCGACCATCGCGTCGTAGGTGCGCACGGCCTCCGCGAAATCCTGCCGGCGCTCGGTGTCCTGCGTGTAGATCTCGGGCCACGGCGGCGCGATGAACACGCGCCGGTGATAGCGAAAACGCCGCGCCGCGGCCTCCGCGTGTGCGGGCACCGCAACGCCCGTCAGCCGCAGGTAACCGATCACGTCCGGCACGCCGCGATCGAAGAACACGGGCCCGCGCGCGCCTCGCGCGAGATGGTGCGAGCGCATCTCCCAGTTCAGCATCAGTTCGGCGAATGCGGCCCGGTCGCGCCACGGCAGCGCCGGGCCGTCGATCGCCATCTGGTCGCGGATCACGCCGCGCCCGGCCTCGTGCGAGCGCGCGAAACCGGTACGCTCGAGCGCATCGAGCAACGTGCTCTTGCCGGAGCCGGGGCCGCCCGTGACGATGAAGAAGCGGGCGGCCGCATCGTCCACCGCGCCACCCTCCTCCACGCGCTCGGACATCCGCTCAGACATGCGCAGCCCGCCGGCCCGCGCGCCGCGTGACCGACGCGGCCGCCGCGACGCTGCGCAGGTCGGCGACGAACGTGTCGCGCCAGACCGACAGGTTGTTCTCGCGCAGCCGCGCGAGGTTCGCTTCGTGCCGCGCCCGCCGCTCGGCGAGCGGCATCGACAGCGCGCGCTCGAGCGCATCGGCCATCTGCGACAGGTCGTACGGATTGACGAGCAGCGCGCCGCTCAGCTCGGCCGCCGCGCCCGCGAACTCCGACAGCACGAGCACGCCCGGATCGGCCGGGTCCTGCGACGCGACATATTCCTTCGCGACGAGATTCATCCCGTCGCGCAACGGCGTCACGTAGCCGACCTGCGACATCCGGAAGAACGCCATCAGCAGATTGCGCTCGTACTTGCGGTTCAGGTACTGGATCGGCGTCCAGTCGAGCTGCGAGAAGCGGCCGTTGATCCGGCCGGCCTCGCCTTCGAGCGTCTCGCGAATGCGCTGGTAGGTCTGCACGTCGGAGCGCGTCGGCGGCGCGATCTGCACGAGCGACACGCGCCCCTGCCAGCCCGGCTGGTTGGCGAGCATCCGCTCGAACGACTGGAAGCGCTCGACGAGCCCCTTCGAATAGTCGAGCCGGTCGACGCTCATCACGAGCTTGCGGCCCCCGAGCGCGTCGCGCAGCATCTTCACCGGCTTGCGCGAGCCATACTGGACGGCCGCCTCGGCGATCGCATCCGGATGCACGCCGATCGGATAGGCGGCGACCTTCACGACACGGCCGTGCGCATGCAGCATCCCGTCGTCGCTCGCCGCGCCGATGCCGCGCCGCTCGATGTAGTCGGTGAACGCCTGCTTGTCGGCATCGGTCTGGAAACCCGCGATGTCGTACGCGCACATGAACTTCACGAGCTCGTCGTGCGGCGGCACGACGCGCAGCATGTCGGGCGACGGAAACGGAATGTGCAGGAAGAAGCCGATCGGATTCCTCACGCCGAGCTCGCGCAGGCAATGCGCGAACGGCAGCAGGTGATAGTCGTGCACCCAGATCAGGTCGTCGGGCCGCAGCAGCGCGGCAAGCTGCTTCGCGAGCATCGCGTTCACGCGCAGATAGCCGGCGTACTCCTGCCGGTCGAAGCGCGCGAGATCGCTGCGGTAGTGAAACACCGGCCAGAGCGTCGCATTCGAGAAGCCGCGGTAGTACTGATCGTAGTCGCGCCGGGTCAGCCCGACCGTCGCATAGGTGACGTTGCCGTCCCGCTGGATCGCCGGTTGCGTGTCGGGCGTACCGACGATCTCGCCGTTCCAGCCGAACCAGACTCCGCCGGTTTCCTTCAGCGCATCCATCACGCCGACCGCGAGACCGCCTGCGCTCGGGCGCGTGTCCTCGCCGGCGGCGACACGGTTCGATACCACGATCAATCTGCTCATGCGGCTTCCCCTCCTCGATTCGATTGAATGACGCGCGGCGCGCGCCAAGGCGGACACGACGGCCCGAAGGCAGTCGCGCGGCGATTCAGATGAGAGCGATACAACCAGGCGCGCAATGAAATGCGGCAGCGGAATACAGCGGCGACGGGCTCAAGCGTCCTGCTCCTGGCCGAGGTCGCGTTGATAGTCGAGCCCTTCCGGGCGTGCGCCGCCCTGGTTGTGATCGCCGTCGGACGGCGTCTCGTCGGGCGCGCCAGTCGGCGCGTCGGTCTGCGGACGCGGGCGCTCGGCACCCGCATCGGGCGGCCGGGGAGAAAACCGTTTCGAACGGCGCATGGCTGGGTGTCTCATATGGCGCGCGGCTCGGAGCCGTCGTAGAAACATTCCATAACAAAACAGTCTAGGTCGCTTCCTCGCATGCCACGGTAACAATTACCTTCAATTTGTAACGCTTCGACCCCGGCTCCGCCATCTGTCCGACAATAGCGCCGCGCGTACGCGCGCGACCCGCCGCCGGCCATTTGTCAAAGCTTTGCAGTTTTCCTATGACCATTGCGAAACAATGACGCGGCAAGGGGGCGCGCATGCGTCGCCGCTCACCCAGACAGGACTTGCACTCAGGGATGAACATGGGTTTCGAACCGCCGCGCCGGGCCACGCCGGCGCGCATCGTGCTGGCCGCGCTCGCCACGGCCGCACTGCTGTCCGGCTGCAACTCGCTGTACAGCGAAGGCGCGACCGCCGGCGCCGGTATCGCGGGCGCCGCGATCGCCTCCAAGGTCACCAACAACGCCGCCGTCGCGACGGGCATCGGCCTCGGCGCCGTCGCCGGTGCGCGTGCTGGCGTCCAGTACACGCAGCGCGTCGCGCACCGCTACACGCAGGAACAGATCGCGAAGGCGGCCGGCCCGCTCGACGTCGGCGGCGTCGCGCCGTGGACGACGCACCATTCGTTTCCGATCGAGGATGACGAACAGGGCCGCGTGACGGTCAGCAGGATGATCAGCATCGGCCCGCTCGACTGCAAGGAAATCGTGTTCGCGGTCGACACGCCCGCGAAGGCCGACAAGGCCGCGCAATCGGCGTTCTACGTCGCCACGATCTGCCGCGACGGTCCCGTGTGGAAATGGGCGTCGGCGGAACCGGCGACCGAACGCTGGGGCGCGCTGCAATGAGCGTCGCGATCCGAATCGCCGCGATCGGCGCGCTGTGCGCGGCCAGCGCCGCGCTGTCGGGCTGCGGCTCGGTCGGCGCGGCGAGCGGCGCGCTCGCCGGCGCGGCGACGGGCCTCGTCACCGCGAACCCGGCCGTCGGCGTCGGTGTCGGGATCGCCGTGCAGGCGGCGACCGACGAGGCCGTCAACCGCACGATGAAACAGCTCCATCAGAACCAGCAGGACGCGATCGCGAAGGCGGCCGGCAGCCTGGCCGTCGGCGAAGTGAAGCCGTGGAACGTGAAGAACACGCTGCCGCTCGAAAACGGCGAAGGCGAGGTGCGCGTCACGCGCGCGTACTCGACGGCGCTTGCGCTGTGCAAGGAATTCGCGTTCTCGGTGAAGGACGGCGACAAGGCCGCCTGGTATTTCGCGAGTGCGTGCCAGCAAGGCACGCACTGGAAGTGGGCGTCGGCCGAACCGGCGGTCGACCGGTGGGGTAACTTGCAGTAACGATGCGATGCGCGGCGCCTGGCAGGCGCCGTGCGTGCGGATGCCGGGCCAGATGGCCCGGCTCGGCGGCTCAGGACTCGACGTCCTCGAGACTGAAGATTTCGGTCTGGTCGTTGTACGAGAAGATCTCGCCGTAACGACCCCAGTCGATCACCGCGTCGAGCGTTTCCTCCGCCGCGCCGTCCGACAGGAAATCCTCCAGCTCCTGCTCGAAACGCACACGCGGCGCACGATGGCCCGGGCGCTCGTTCAGCACCTTCTTGATCCGCGCGGCGAGCGGCACGTGCTTCAGCAGGTGATCCGCGAACATCAGCTTGCGCTCCTGCGTGCCGAATTCCGCGAACACACGCCCCGGCGGCGTCAGGAACACGTCGCCTTCGCGCACGTCGGCGAAGCCGAGGTATTGCAGCACTTCGGCGATCGGGAACAGGTCGTCGACCTCCAGATGCAGCGTGCGCGCGATTTCCGGCATGTCGGCACGGCCGTGGTACGGCGCCATCGCAAGCGTCTCGATCAGGCCGGCCATCAGGTTGGTCGACACCTGCGGCAGCCAGCTGCCGAGCTCGAGCCCCTTCTTCGTCGCCTCGCCGGTCTGGCGGGCCGTCATCTTCGCGTAGATGTCGTCGACCAGCTTGCGGAAGGCCGGGTCGAGCCGGTTGCGCGGATGCTTGAACGGCACCTTGATCTCGGCGATCACGCGGCCCGGGTTCGACGACAGCACC